>JBDTPM010000392.1:0-7124 GCA_039932695.1 Gallionella sp.
CACATCCATCGCGTTGAGGCCGGGTTTGAGTTCAGCCTCGACGTTGGAGACGATGTGCATCACGTGCGAGTAGCGCTCGATGATCATCTTTTCGGTCAGCTTTACGGTGCCGTTCTGCGCGACGCGGCCGATGTCGTTGCGGCCCAGGTCGATCAGCATCAGGTGCTCGGCCAGCTCCTTTGGGTCGGCCAGCAGTTCATCGGCAAACTCCGCGTCCTGTTGCGGTGTCTTGCCGCGCGGGCGGGTGCCGGCGATCGGGCGTACCGTAACTACATCACTCTCCAGTCGCACCAGAATCTCCGGCGACGCGCCGACCACGTGATGGTCGCCCATGTCGTAATAGAACATGTAAGGCGAAGGATTGACGCTGCGCAGCGCGCGATACAGCGACAGCGGCGAAGCCGGGAACGGTTGCGACATGCGTTGCGACAGCACCACTTGCATGATGTCGCCATCGAAGATGTAGCGCTTGGCCTTTTCCACCGCCTGCTTGAATGCGGCCTGGCCGAATTCCGACTTGGCTTCGCCGCCATGCATCGCCGGTGCGTGCGGGATATTCATAGGCATGCGCATCATCCCGATGAGTTCGCTCAAGCGCTCGCGCGCCAACGCATAGGCGTCATTCTGTGCCGGATCGGCATAGACGATGAAGGTGAGCTTGCCGGACAGGTTGTCGATCACCGCGAGTTGCTCGGTGAGCATCAGCAGGATGTCGGGTGTGCCTATTGTGTCTGGTTTCTCGGGCGCATCCGGCTTGTGAACTTTGGCCAGGCGCGGCTCGATATAGCGCACCGTGTCGTAGCCGAAGTAACCCGCCAATCCGCCGGTGAAGCGTGGCAGGTTCGGCAAGGGCGCTATCTTGAAACGTGACTGGTACTCGCTGATGAAATCCAGCGGATTATCGACCTCGTGGGTGGTCTCGATACTTTTATGTGTCAGCGTGACCTGCTTGCCGCGCACCGTGATGCGCGTCTCGGCGGGCAGGCCGATGAAGGAATAACGTCCGAAGCGTTCGCCGCCCTGCACCGATTCCAGCAGATAGGAATAGGGTTTGTTGGCGAGCTTGAGGTATAGCGACAGCGGTGTATCGAGATCGGCGAATGTTTCGACTACGAGCGGGATGCGGTTATAGCCTTGCGCGGCAAGAGCGTTGAATTCTTGTTCGGTGATCGGGTGAGACATAAAACCTCCGTGTAATTTTGTGGGCGATGAATAGACGCAGGGCGTCCGGTGATACTCAGCTCACCATCGCCAACAAATCGTGTTCGGAAGGTCGTGGTTTTTCATTGCATTAAATGTGTTTAATCTAGATTATCCATTAGATGGATTTACCCCAAACCCCCTCTAACTCCCCCTTGTCAGGGGGAGAACCGAACTTGCTCCTCTCCTGACAAGGGGAGGTTGGGAGGGGTTGGTGGGCTATTGGACGAGCTGGGTTCATTACATCTCAAGCGCGTTTGATAAGCGGCAATGCGGCGGGAAGGTTGGCGATCACCGCGTCCAGGTCCAGCGTCTCCACCGGCTCGCCGTGATTGTAGCCGTATGGTACGCAGAACACCGGGCAACCGGCCGCACGGGCGGCCACCGTATCGTTCAGCGAATCGCCGATCAGCAGCAACCTTGCTATCGGCACGCCGAAGAATTTTGCGGCATGCAGCAACGGTAGCGGATGCGGTTTCTTTTCCGGCAGCGTGTCGCCGGACAGCACGATCTCGAAATATTTTGTCAGACCGACACCCTTCAATAATGGCTCGGTGTAGCACGCCAATTTGTTGGTGATGCATCCCAGGCGGAAACCCGCCGCTTGCATCGCGTCCAGGCCTTCGATCACGCCGCCGAAGGGTTTGCTTTGCAACAACAGCGAGGTGTAGTGTTTCTCGAAGATCGGCAGCGCGTGTTCATACAGCGCGGCGTCCGGCGTGGCGTGCATGTCACCGGTCAGCGCGCGCTTGACCAGCCAGCTGATGCCGTTGCCGATGTAGCTGGCCAGCAACTCCTGTGAGACTGGCGCGTAATCCATGTCGCGCAGCATAAGGTTGGCCGCTTTGCAAAGCTCGGGTGCGGTGTGCAACAGCGTGCCATCGAGATCGATGACGATCGCTGAAATATCGAGCGGAAACTTGATCGCCCGCATTATTTTTTTACTTTGGCGAGTTCGGCACGCATTTCGTTGACGACGGTGTCGTAACGGTTCTTGTCCTTTTCGTTGCGTTTGCTGAATATCGCGGAACCTGCGACGAAGGTATCCACACCCGCTTCAGCCACTTCACGTATGTTGGCCGGACCCACTCCTCCGTCGATCTCCAGGCGGCAGTTATGTTTCCCGGCATCTATCATCTTGCGCACCTTGCGTGCCTTGTCCAGCACATGGGGAATGAATTTCTGTCCTCCAAAACCGGGGTTCACCGACATCAGCAACACCATGTCCAGTTTCGGCAATGTGTATTCCAGTATCTCAAGCGGCGTGGCGGGGTTGAACACCAGCCCGGCCTTGCAGCCGCTTTCCTTGATCAGCCCGATGGTGCGGTCGATGTGCTCGGAAGCTTCCGGGTGGAAGGTAATGTAAGTCGCGCCCGCCTTGGCGAAATCCGGAATGATGCGATCCACCGGCTTTACCATCAGATGCACGTCGATCGGCGCGGTCACGCCGTGCTTGCGCAGCGCTTCGCAGACCAGCGGACCTATGGTCAGATTCGGCACGTAATGGTTGTCCATCACGTCGAAGTGCACGATGTCCGCGCCGGCGGCGAGAACATTGTCGACTTCCTCGCCCAGCTTGGCGAAGTTGGCGGAAAGGATGCTTGGGGCGATTTGATACATGATGTGTCCTTAAACGTAAATTGAAATTCGAGGCGCGTATTCTATATGATACTTCAGTGGCCGAATACTTGAGATGATGGCGGGTGGGGATACATCTGCGTGATGGGGACCCTGGTGCAAGGGCAGACGCGTGACGATGGAAATGACTGAGCAAGGGTCGTACCCGAGCGGCTTGCTATGTACGCCAACGCACTGACTTAAACCGGCCCAGAAACTAAATTGACACTTCAAGTCGAATAATTTTTTGTTTAAGGGCAAGCCTTCCTCGCTGGCATGCAGCAGATAAACTAATTCTTACCGAGATGCACACTTCTTTGGAAGATATCGCAGCGCAATTGGCAGGTTAAATGCCGGATCGTGGTTATGCGGTGATTATAGATATAAAAAGTGACTTCATTAGGCAATACGATACGGCGCTGGAATATGCGTCGAATACTGAGAGGCAATCCGATACCTCATCATGTCTGGCACAGTGTGACACGGCGCATAGTCGTGTTGCAGCGGCTGGACGCGGTGCAAATGGCGCATCTGCGCGAACTGGCGACATGGTTCCTGCATAGCAAGGCCATCAACGGCACGCAGGATCTGGAGGTTACGCTGGAGATGCGCGTGGCGGTGGCAGCGCAAGCCTGTTTGCTGATTCTGAACCTCGATATTGATTACTTTGATGACTGGGTCGAAGTTGTACTTTATCCGGGCGCATTCCGCGTTACACATGAGCGGATGGATGCAATCGGTCTGGTACATAACGAGGCAAACGACTTGACCGGTGAGGCATGGTTGCGCGGCCCGGTGATCTTGTCATGGGATGACGTGGAGCGGGACAGCTTTCATTCCCAGCCTGGTCGCAATGTAGTGCTGCACGAATTTGCGCACAAACTGGACGGCCTCAACGGGGTAACCAACGGCCTGCCGCCGCTGCGTCGCGGGATGGTCATGAGGAGATGGGCCGAAGATATGAGCGTGGCTTACGATGCACTGTGCGTGCAAGTGGCGGCGGGAGAATCGGCATTCATCAATCCTTATGCGGCCACCAGCCCGGCAGAGTTTTTTGCAGTAGCGACAGAGTATTTTTTTACGGCGCCGGATATTCTGAAAGATCACTATCCCGGTGTCCACAGGCAGCTGGCGCTGTTTTACCGGCATGACGCAACGCGTTGATCAAGCATTGCCGGTTCCGCTTCCGATTTGCAGTCTGAATCACACACTGGAATTCCGTAGCATCTTTGCAGGAGGCTTGGTCAGATGGAATTCAAGGACTATTACAAGATCATGGGGGTCGCGCGTGACGCGACTCAGGATGAGATCAAGCGTTCCTACCGCAAACTGGCGCGCAAATTCCATCCCGATGTCAGCAAGGAGCCGAACGCGGAAGCCCGCTTCAAGGAACTGGGCGAGGCCTATGAAGTGCTCAAGGATGCGGAGAAACGCGCGGCCTATGATCAGCTCGGCGCAAACTACAAAGGCGGGCAGGAATTCCGTCCGCCGCCGGACTGGAACGCGGGTTTCGAATACAGCGGCGGTGGTTCCCGTGGCGGAGATGGCGCGGACTTCAGCGATTTCTTCGCATCCCTGTTCGGGCGGGATTTTCGCGCCGGCGGTGCCGGACGCACGCCCTCTCAAAAAAAAGGTGAGGACCACCACGCCAAGGTACTCATCGATCTGGAAGATTCCTATGCGGGCGCGACCCGCACCATCACGCTGCGGGTTCCCGCTGTGGACGCGCAGGGCCATGTCGTCACCAAAGATCGCGTGCTCAACGTGGCCATCCCCAAGGGCATACGTGCTGGCCAGCACATCCGCCTCAGCGGACAGGGCAGTGCCGGAGAAGGCAAGGCGGGAGACCTGTATCTCGAGATCGAATTCCGACCCCACCCGCTTTACCGTATCGATGGCCGCGATCTCTACCTCGACTTGCCGGTGACACCCTGGGAGGCGGCACTGGGTGCAACCGTGAAAGTGCCGACACCGGGCGGCATCATCGAACTGAAGATCCCCGAGGGTTCGTCATCCGGGCGCAAGCTGCGCCTCAAGGGACGCGGCATAACCGGTGATCCGCCCGGCGATTGCTATGTGATCCTGACGATCGCGCTGCCGCCGGCTGACACCGAAACAGCCAAAGACTTGTACCGGAAAATGGCACAGGAATTGAAATTCAATCCGCGCGCCGGAATGGGGGTGTGAAATGAATACTGAAAACAAGCAACCGCGATTTGCCATTTGCATACTTGAAGAGCAGACGCAGCTGACGCTGGATGATTTGTGCCACGCCTGCGCCATCGACACGCAACGGATCATCGAGCTGGTGGATATCGGCGTGCTGGAACCCCAAAACCGCGAACCCGCAGAATGGGTTTTCGATGGAAGCAGCCTGCAGCGTGCCCGCAAGGCTATCAAGCTGCAACGCGATTTCGACATCGACCTCGCCGGAGCGGCACTTGCACTGGAACTACTGGACGAGATCGAATCATTGCGGACACGTTTGCGGGCAATGGGCGGCGAGTGATCGCACCTGTCCGTGACCTGCATATTTACGGATCTCTTACGCTTTGTGCAGGTTGCCATAGCCGTCGATGTTAAACAGGAGCAGAAATGAAAGCCACGCAACAATTGCACGATCTGGGTCAAAGTCTCTGGCTCGACAACATCACGCGCGAACTGCTGACCAGCGGCACACTGGCGCGCTATATCAACGAGCTGTCCATAACGGGACTTACTTCCAATCCGACGATCTTTGAGCACGCCATCAAGGAGAGTGATTTCTACGATGACGCGATCCGCAAAAAAGCACTTGCCGGCAAATCGGGCGAAGCGCTGTTCTTTGAACTGGCGCTGGATGATTTGGTTCGTGCAGCCGATCTGTTCCGACCGGTATATGACGCCACCGACTGTGTCGACGGATGGGTGTCGCTGGAGGTGTCACCCTTGCTTGCGGACGATACCGCAGCAACAATAAAGGCGGCTGTGCAACTGCATCAGCGCGCGCAACGCCCAAATATTTTTATCAAAATTCCGGGAAATCGCGCAGGCATAGCTGCGATCGAGGAAGCAATATTTTCAGGTGTGCCGGTGAACGTCACGCTGCTGTTCTCGCGCGAGCATTACCTTGCGGCGGCGGAAGCATACATGCGCGGCATCGAGCGCCGCGTCGCCGCCGGGCTCGATCCAGCGGTCGCTTCCGTGGCATCACTATTCATCAGCCGCTGGGACGTGGCCGTCAAGGACAAGGTTCCAGATGCGCTGCGCAACCGTCTCGGCATCGGCATCGCCATTGCCAAGCGCACCTATAAAGCCTATTGCGATCTGCTGTCATCGAAGCGCTGGCAGAAACTGGCCGCATCCGGCGCACGGCCGCAACGCCTGCTCTGGGCCAGCACTGGCACCAAAGACCCTGAGGCCCCGGACACCCTCTATCTTGAGGCGCTCGCGGCGCCGGACACCATCAACACCATTCCCGAAAAGACCCTGCTCGCCTTCGCCGAACACGGCAAGGTCAAAGGCATCCTGTCGCCCGATGGCGGCGATGCCGAAGCAGTGCTCGCCGAATTTGCGAAGGCCGGTGTGGATGATGCGGTACTCGCGGCAACACTCCAGCGCGAGGGCACCGAATCTTTTGCAAAATCCTGGCGCGACCTGTTGGCACGTATTGCGTCCAAAAGCGCCGCTCTTGCAAAAATCTAGTCCAAGTGAAGAACAGTCGTGAAATTGTTTAAGGTTCTGTCATGAACAATAAATCGCCGAGTAACCATCCGCTATACGGTCTGCTTCCCGCAGACGTCGAGGGCTTCCATGCACTGGTGGAACTGGCTCTGGATATGCGCTGGTCGTGGAGTCATGCCACCGATGAGGTATGGCGGGAGCTGGACCCGGTGCTGTGGGATCTGACCCATCATCCGTGCGATGTGTTGCAGACCGTTTCGCGCGAGAAGATCCGCAGTGCACTTGCCGACCCGGCCTTCCGCAAGAAGATTGATGATCTTGTGCTGTCCAAGAAGCAGGCGGAGGAAGCGCCCGCGTGGTTTCAGAAAAATCATCCGAAGTCACCGCTGAAATGTGTGGCGTATTTCAGTATGGAATTCATGTTGAGCGAAGCCTTGCCCATTTACTCGGGCGGGTTGGGCAATGTGGCCGGTGACCAGCTCAAAGCCGCCAGCGATCTGGGCGTGCCCGTGATCGGTGTGGGACTGCTCTACCAGCAGGGATATTTTCGCCAGGTCATCGACAAGGATGGCGCTCAGCAGGCGCTGTATCCGTATAACGATCCGGGGCAATTGCCGATCACCCCGTTGCGCAAACCGAACGGG
>JBDTPM010000393.1:0-2317 GCA_039932695.1 Gallionella sp.
CGCCGTGACACCACATTGGAAAGCGCGAAACTCATGCCCGCCGTCAGTCCTATCCATTCGGAGATATTTTGCGGCAACGGCAGCCCGAGTTGAGGCCTCCACAGCATGATGACCGCGCCGCCAAAAGACAGCGCGATGACCATATACCCGTAGCGGTTGAGGCGCTCTCCCAGCAGCCAGTAGGAAAACAGGATAGTCCACAGCGGCGCGAGGTAGAACAGCAGCAGCACGCGCATTATCTCGCCGTTCAGCACTGCCAGCACATAGCCGAAGTTGGACCATCCCGCGCTCAACACCAGCACAGCTACCCACCAGCCGGGCCTGGATAGTTCATGCCATATGCGCGGAAGCAACAATGTGCCGCACAGCAACGCCAGCAGATAGGTTATCAGAGTCGCCAGCGGTCCGGATACCCCGGCGTCCTGCAGCATACGGTAGGGATACCAGATCAACCCCCATACCAGCGCGCCGCTCAGGATACCGGCTATCGGCAACACATTTTGTTTTGATGACACAGGCTCGACCCTTATAATGCGCGCTGAATTTTTCGCCATTGAGATGCATGATGAATCCGGAACTGCAAAGACTCCAGCCCTACCCGTTCCAGAAACTCGCGGCACTTTTTCGCGAAGTTCAGCCCAACGCTGACTATCGCGCTATCAGTCTGTCCATCGGCGAACCGAAACACCCCACTCCGCAATTCATCCGCGATGCGCTGACAGCCAATCTCGATGGACTGGCGAATTATCCCACAACCGCCGGCAGCGACGCGCTGCGCAAAACGATTGCCAACTGGTTGGCCGTCCGCTATGACATCCCCGCGCCGGATTTCAAGACCCAGGTCCTGCCGGTGAACGGCAGCCGCGAGGCGTTATTCGCCTTCGCCCAGACAGTGATCGATCGCAGCAAGAATGATCCCGTCGTGGTCTGCCCCAATCCGTTCTATCAGATATACGAGGGCGCAGCATTTTTGGCGGGAGCCACGCCCCGCTTCCTCAACACGCTGCCTGAAGACGACTACGCGCTGAACGTCACACAACTGCCTGCAGAAGTCTGGCAGCGCACCCAGTTGATCTACGTCTGTTCGCCGGGCAATCCGAATGGGCATGTGATGCCGTTGCCGGAGTGGAAAACGCTGTTCGAGATGTCCGACCGCTATGGTTTCGTGATCGCCTCGGACGAGTGTTATTCGGAGATTTACTTCGGCGAGGACAAGCCGCTGGGTGCATTGCAAGCCGCACGCCAGCTCGGTCGCAGCGACTATCGCAATCTGGTGGTGTTCTCCAGCCTGTCCAAACGGTCCAATGTGCCGGGCATGCGCTCCGGCTTTGTCGCGGGCGATGCCAAAGTAATAGAAAGATTCACGCTGTATCGCACCTATCACGGCTCGGCGATGAATCCCGCGATACAGGCCGCCAGCATAGCGGCATGGAATGACGAAGCGCACGTCGCAGAAAATCGCCGCTTTTATGCCGAAAAATTCACCAAAGTGGTGGCGATACTGAAACCGGTGCTGCCGGTCGCACTGCCTGATGCCGGCTTCTATTTGTGGATACGCACGCCGATCGCCGACACCGCTTTCGCGCAGGCACTATATCGCGACTATAATGTCGCCGTGTTGCCGGGAAGTTATCTTGCACGCACCGCCCAGGGTGTGAACCCCGGCGATGATTTTGTGCGTCTCGCCCTGGTTGCCAATGTTGATGAAACCGTAGAAGCTGCGCAAAGAATCAGAAAGCTTGTAGCTGGTGGCCTGTAGCTTGTAGCTACCCCCTACCCGCAACAAGCTACCCGCTATTTATTCAACAAGGAAACACCATGGATCAATTGCAAAAAATAATCGAGCAAGCCTTCGAACGCCGCGCCGACATCACCCCGCGCAATGCAGATGCCCAACTCAAGGAAGCAGTCGATTCCGTTATCGCACAGCTCGACCAGGGCAAGTTGCGCGTCGCGGAGAAGATCAACGGCGACTGGGTGACACACCAATGGCTGAAGAAAGCCGTACTGCTGTCGTTCCGTCTGGAAGACAACGCTTTCATCAAGGGCGGTTTCACCAACTACTACGACAAGGTGCCATCCAAATTCGCCGACTACAACAGCCGCGACTTTCGCGAAGGCGGCTTCCGTGTCGTGCCTCCTGCGGCGGCACGCAGAGGCGCGTTCATCGGCAAGAACGTGGTGCTGATGCCTTCTTACGTGAACATCGGCGCATATGTCGATGAGGGCACCATGGTGGACACCTGGGCGACGGTCGGTTCCTGCGCGCAGATCGGCAAGAACGTGCACTTGAGCGGGGGTGTCGGCATCGGCGGCG
>JBDTPM010000394.1:0-12437 GCA_039932695.1 Gallionella sp.
GCGAATACCAGGCACTCCAGCAAAGAATTGCTGGCCAGGCGGTTGGCCCCGTGCAGCCCACTGTAAGCGGTTTCGCCTACCGCATAAAGATTCTCCACATCGGTACGCGCGTGCAGATCGGCGACCACTCCACCACAGGTGTAATGGGCTGCGGGAACAACCGGAATTGGCTCCCTGCCGATATTAATTCCCAGGCTGAGGCAGCGCGCATAAATGGTCGGGAAATGCTCCTGAAGGAACTCGACCGACTGATGTGAGATATCCAGATAGACGCAATCCAGCCCGCGTTTTTTCATCTCGAAGTCTATCGCTCTGGCCACAATGTCGCGCGGCGCAAGCTCTGCGCGGGCATCGTGCCACGGCATGAAGCGGGTTCCATCGGGCAGCTTGAGCACGCCGCCTTCACCGCGCACTGCCTCGCTGATCAAAAACGATTTCGCATGGGGGTGGTACAGGCAGGTCGGGTGGAACTGAATGAATTCCATATTGGCTACGCGGCAACCGGCGCGCCAAGCCATCGCGATCCCGTCACCTGTGGCTGTGTCCGGGTTGGTGGTGTAGAGATAGACCTTGCCGGCCCCACCCGTTGCCAAAATGGTGTTTTGTGCGGCGATGGTGATAACTTCGTCGCTCAGGCTATTGAGCGCATAAACACCGTAGCAGCGATTTTCCTTCCGCCCTATTTTCTTGCCGGTGATCAAATCAACCGACATATGGTTTTCCAGGATGGTGATGTTCGGGTGATGCAGCACGCGCGTCGCAAGGGTTTCCTGTACCGCGTGGCCGGTCGCATCGGCCGCATGAATGATACGTCGTCTGCTGTGGCCGCCTTCGCGAGTCAGGTGATAGCCCATCTCGCTGGAGCCGTCCCGGGTAAAAGGAACCCCCTGGTCAATCAACCAGTCGATGGCGGCCTTGCCATGCTCGACCACATAGCGAGTGACAGCTTCATCACATAGGCCGGCACCGGCGGTCAAGGTGTCCTGGATGTGTGCGTCCAGTGTATCGTCTGCTGACAATACCGCCGCAATCCCGCCCTGTGCGGAACCACTGGCCCCATCCAGCAGGGATTTTTTGGTGATCAATCCCACCTTCTGGTGCTCGGCCAGCTTGATGGCCATCGTCAGTCCGGCGAGGCCACTGCCGATGATGAGCGTGTCAAATTGCAGCAATTCGATTCTCGATAAAGTGGTTGTAGTAGGGACTATAACAAAACTGGCCCTGGTCTATGCCTGGATTTGTCTGCCGGAACCAATTTCACCCCATCGAGTTGGACCCCGAGCATCAAGCCATGCTGACGTGGTGCGGGCAGAGCGGTTATACTTGCATCTATTGAAGAATCGCGCAGCCTCAGCAAATGGGGAAGCCGCAGGGTGACCGGAACCTTTGGTTCCACCCTGGGGCAGCCGCAATACCATAATGGAATAGTCAGGGATGACAGACCGAGAAGTCGATCAGCAGCTGGTTGAACGCGTCCAGCGCGGTGATAAGCACGCCTTTGATTTGCTGGTTTCAAAATATCAACGCAAGCTCGGGCGCTTGATCTCACGCTTTGTTCGCGATCCGGCTGAGGCGGAGGATGTCACCCAGGATGCCTTTATCAAGGCATACCGTGCATTGCCGGGCTTTCGCGGTGAGAGCGCATTTTATACCTGGTTGTACCGGATAGGCATCAACACTGCAAAAAACCACCTGCTGGCGAACAAACGCCGTCCGCCAACCAGTACGCCGTTTGACGCGGAGGAGTCGGAATCATTCGATGAGGCCAGCCTGCTTCGAGAAGTGAATACACCGGAAAATGAACTCATGAGCAAACAGGTTGTCGATGTCGTGCAATCTTCATTGCAGCAACTGCCGGAAGACTTGCGCAGCGCCCTGACGCTGCGTGAGATCGAGGGTTTGAGTTACGAGGAAATTGCCATTGTGATGAATTGCCCAATCGGCACAGTGCGATCGAGGATTTTCAGGGCACGCGAGGCGGTAGCAGAGAATCTGCGTCCGCTGTTAGAAACCAGCAAAGGTAACAGGTGGTAGTTATGAAACAAGAAATCTCCGCATTGATGGATAGCGAATTGTTTGAAGATGAGGCCGAGGCCGTGCTTGAACGGATCAATCGAGGCTCCGGTGGACGCAAGGATTGGGAGGTCTACCACTTGATCGGTGATGTGTTGCGTCAACCCGATCATATACATTGCGATTTGAGTGAGAAAGTTCGCGAGCGCATGAATGACGAACCCACTGTATTGGCACCGCGCAGCCATACAGTAAAACGAAAAATCCGTACTGTTGCGCTGTCGGCCGCGGCCTCTTTGGCGGCAGTCGGAGTGGTAGCATGGATGTCGCAGCAGATCAGTCCTGAAAATGTAACGCAAATGGCCATGCAGCAGAACGCGTACCGTCCGGTCAGCGTGCAAATCCAGTCCAGGGCCAATGATTATCTGATGGCACACCAGGAATTCTCTCCCAGTACGGACATGAATGGTGGAGCTTCCTATATCCGCATGGTGTCTTACAGTCCCGAAGGAAAATGACAATGAGGTTGGCCGCCGCGCTTTGTGGAAAGCTATTGGGGGGACTGCTGTTGACGGTTGGTGCCAATGCCTACGCGGAAGAGAGGCAGGTCTGCCTTGATTGGCTCAAGATCGTGGCTTTTGCAGGACATCAGACCGATTATAGCGGCGTGTTCGTTTATCAGTATGACAATCGGGTAGAGACTTCACGCATCACCCACCTTGCCGAAGCGGACAGCGAATACGAGAAGATCGAAAGTCTGGATGGTCCCAAGCGCGAAATCATTCGTCATCATGGACAGGTTTGGAGTTACATCAACCATCAGATGGTTCAAGTGGACAGTCATCAAGGTCGTGGCAGATTCCCTTCCTTGTTATCCGGGCAGCTTTCCTCTCTGAGTGAAAACTATCAGGCCAAGAAGGCTGGGATTGAGCGGGTGGCGGGATATGATGCCCAGATCATTTTGTTCCGGCCCAAAGACAACTTGCGTTATACGCATAAAATCTGGGTGCACACTGACTCTGGGTTGCTGCTCAAGGCGGCGGTGCTGGGGGACAAAAACCAGGTGGTCGAACAGTACGCTTTTACCCAATTGCAAATCGGCGGAAAAATCGATCATTCCTGGCTAAAGAAGCCCACTACTCCCAGCCCGGGACAAGATGCTTCAGCAGGTATGCCCGGTCCGGCTCTACCCGGGCCGGCAGAAGCAGTCAGCGGCGGCTCGCACACGAATAGCGGTTGGGTGGCGGATGCATTGCCGGAGGGATTCAAAAAAACCATGGAGATCCAGCGCCCGATGCGCGGCAAGCATGCTCCTGTGACGCAAATGGTGTTCTCTGACGGGTTCAGCGCAATTTCGATATTCATCGAACCGGATGATGGGGACGAAGATGATGTGGATGGCTTGTCCAGCCGTGGTGCGGTGAATCTGTATCACAAGGTATTGGACAGGCATTTGATCACCGTGGTCGGTGAAGTCCCGCCACGCACTGTGATGCAGGTTTTCGATTCGGTACGTTACAGCGGCAGATAAGCATGCTCGAGACACGTGCCATGGTCGTAAGTAAAGACGGGCGGCATGCCCTGGTTCAGGCCGATCAGGCTAACGGCTGCGGACAGTGCAATGGCAAGGGATGCGGGGCAGGCAAACTGTCCAGGTTGTTTTGTAGCAAACCGCGCCAATTCCAGGTGAATAACCCGATCGACGCAAGCGTCGGTGATGAAGTCATCGTATCGGTTGCCGAGGGCGCGGTAATGCGCGGGATAGGCTTGGTATACCTGATGCCGCTGGCGTTGCTGGTGATTGGTGCGATGTTCGGCAGTTTTTGGGCGCAGCAGCCCGGACAGAGCGACGGCTACGCAGCCGTGGGTGGTTTGATCGGCTTGACGGCCGGGTTTGCATTTGCCAAATGGATCTCTTTGCGACAGGCCGGAATTCATTTTCAGCCATATATAGCGCGGCAGTGTCGTGAGGAGTTGTAAAGAAGGGGCGTGACCATGATCGCCCGGACAGTCGATGATTGTAAAATTTTTTGTGATGGGAGTATTGAATGCTGAGAAAATTTACGAGTCTGTTCTTGTTGGCACTGGGAGTGATTTTCAGTTCATCGGTGCACGCCAAGGAATTGCCGGATTTCACCGACCTGGTGGAAAAGCAGGGACCTGCGGTGGTAAACATCAGTACCACGCAAATCATCAGTAACCAACAGGCGTTTCCGAACATTCCGGAGAGCGATCCGTTCTATGAATTTTTCAAGCGTTTTGCGCCGCAGATGCCGCGTGAGCAGGAATCGCAATCATTGGGTTCGGGTTTCTTCATCAGCGCGGATGGTTACATCATGACCAACGCCCATGTGGTAGACCATGCCGACAAGATCACCGTTCGGCTGACCGACAAGCGCGAGTTCCTTGCCAAGATCATCGGCGCGGACAAGCGTACCGATGTGGCTTTGCTCAAGATCGATGCGACAGGTTTGCCGATTATCGCCAAAGGTGATCCCAGCAAGCTCAAGGTGGGCGAATGGGTAGTCGCGATCGGTTCGCCGTTCGGCTTCGACAGCAGCGTGACAGCAGGCATCGTCAGCGCCAAAGGGCGTTCCCTGCCGCGTGATAATTTCGTGCCTTTCATTCAGACCGATGTGGCGATCAATCCCGGCAATTCGGGTGGTCCGCTGTTCAATATGAATGGCGAAGTGGTCGGCATCAACTCGCAGATCTACACTCGCTCCGGCGGTTCGATGGGCCTGTCTTTTGCGATCCCGATCGATGTGGCGATGCAAGTTGCCGATCAATTGCGTACCGCCGGCAAAGTGACTCGGGGCCGTATCGGCGTGACGATACAGGAGCTGACACGGGAGCTGGCTGAATCGTTCGGCTTGAGCAAACCCAGTGGCGCGCTGATCAGCAGTGTGGAAAAGAACGCGCCGGCGGACAAGGCGGGCATCGAGGCCAGCGATGTGATCCTGAAATTTGACGGAAAGCCGGTGGACAGTTCCAGCGATCTGCCGCGCCTGGTCGCCGCGACCAAGCCTGGCAGCAAGGTGGTGGTTGAAATTTGGCGCAAAGGAGCAACCAGGAAGGTCACTGTTGAAGTCGCACAGATGCCCGAGGAAGGCAGTCCGGTTCGCCCCGCCACGAATCAAAAAAGCGATGCGAACGAAACGATTTCCCGCCTTGGCATCGCAGTCAGCGAACTGAGCAAAGAGCAACAGCAAGAGATGCAAGTCACTGGCGGGCTCGTGGTGGAAGAGGTCGATGGATCTGCTGCGCGCGCCGCCGGTTTGCGTCAGGGCGATGTGCTGCTGGCGATCGGCAATGTGCAGATCCGTTCTCTGGGACAATTCAACGATTTCCTCAAGCAGGTTGCCAAGGGGCGGAATGTGGCATTGCTGGTGCGGCGCGGCGACAATGTCCTGTATGTCGCGATCAGGCTGGACGAAAAATAAACTTGAATAGTCAACCAGCCGGATTACACGAGCATCAGGAGTAGCCGGCTGGTGTGATATCTACCCGTTCATGGTCCCCGGGAACGGTTCTCGAACCTGCATAGCCGCGAATTGACGGTGATGCCTGCCAGCTGGATCATGGTTTCTGGGTAATCACAGTCCAGCGGTCCCTGCCCAAATCGGCTAGAATCATCGTTTTTGCGAAAACACCGTTTCTGGCGTGATTTTTATCTTGGACTCAATGCAGCTAATCCGTAATTTCTCCATCATTGCCCATATCGACCACGGCAAATCCACTTTGGCAGATCGAATCATCCAGTTGTGTGGAGGGCTGTCCGACCGCGAGATGGAGGCGCAAGTGCTCGATTCGATGGATCTGGAACGCGAGCGCGGCATCACCATCAAGGCGCAGACCGCAGCGCTGCAATACAAGGCGCGCGATGGCCAGGTATATAACCTCAATCTGATCGATACCCCGGGGCATGTGGATTTCTCCTACGAGGTGTCGCGCTCACTGTCAGCCTGCGAAGGCGCGCTGCTGGTGGTTGACGCCTCACAGGGCGTGGAAGCACAGACCGTGGCGAACTGTTACACCGCGCTGGATCTGGGCGTGGAAGTGGTGCCGGTACTGAACAAGATCGACCTGCCGTCGGCTAATCCGGACAATGCGATCGCGGAGATCGAGGATGTGATCGGAATCGATGCCCACGATGCGGTGCGCTGCTCGGCCAAGACCGGCGTAGGGGTGCAGGATGTACTGGAATCGATGATCGTCAAGGTGCCGCCACCCAAAGGCGATCCCGATGCGCCGCTTCAGGCGCTGATCATCGATTCCTGGTTCGATAATTATGTTGGTGTAGTGATGCTGGTGCGGGTGGTGAACGGCACACTCAAACCCAAGGAAAAAATCCTGCTGATGGCAACCGGTGCACAGCAACTGACCGAGCATATCGGTGTGTTCACGCCCAAATCGGAGCCGCGAAATAGTTTGAGCGCGGGCCAGGTCGGCTTCGTCATCGCCGGCATCAAGGAGCTGAAGGCAGCCAAGGTGGGCGATACCATCACTCACTCTGCCAAGCCTGCGAAGCAACCGTTGCCCGGTTTCAAAGAGGTTCAGCCGCAGGTGTTCGCCGGGCTGTTCCCGGTGGAGTCGAACCAATATGAGGCGCTGCGCGACTCGCTGGAAAAGCTGAAGCTGAACGACTCCGCGTTGCGTTATGAACCGGAAGTCTCCCAGGCATTGGGTTTTGGTTTTCGCTGCGGATTCCTCGGGCTGTTGCATATGGAGATCGTCCAGGAGCGGCTGGAGCGCGAGTTCGACATGGACTTGATCACCACTGCACCCACGGTGATCTACCAAGTGGTGCAGCGCGACGGCAAAGTGCTGATCGTGGACAATCCGTCCAAGATGCCGGATCCATCGAAGATCGAGGAGATCCGCGAGCCTATCGTCACGGTGAATCTGTACATGCCGAATGAATATGTCGGAGCAGTCATCACGCTGTGCACCCAGAAGCGCGGCTCGCAGATCAACATCTCCTACCACGGCAAGCAGGTGCTGCTGGTGTACGAAATGCCGATGGCGGAGATCGTGCTGGATTTCTTCGACAAGCTGAAATCGGTGTCGCGCGGTTACGCTTCGATGGACTATGAGTTCAAGGAATACCGCGCGGCCGATGTGGTCAAGGTGGATATGCTGATCAACGGAGAAAAGGTCGACGCGCTGGCGATAATCGTGCATCGCGCCAACAGCCAGTATCGAGGACGCGAGGTGGCGGCCAAGATGCGCGAGCTGATTCCGCGCCAGATGTATGACGTGGCGATACAGGCGACCATAGGCTCGAACATCATCGCGCGCGAGAACGTCAAGGCGATGCGCAAGAACGTGCTGGCAAAGTGCTATGGCGGCGATATTTCGCGCAAGAAAAAATTGCTTGAGAAACAAAAAGCGGGCAAGAAGCGCATGAAACAGGTGGGCAGTGTCGAGATCCCCCAGGAAGCCTTCCTGGCGATACTGCGCGTCGACGACTGAGTTTTAAGGAGTACCTATGGATTTCGCACTGATAATGTTCGTGTTGTTGCTGGTCACCGGCGGCGTGTGGCTGCTCGATCGTTTCGCCCTGTCGGCCAAGCGCGCCAGCGGGGTTGCCGAACCGTGGTGGGTGGAATATGCCAAGAGTTTCTTCCCGGTCATCCTGATCGTATTCCTGATCCGCTCGTTCCTGGTCGAACCGTTCAAGATCCCATCCGGCTCGATGATCCCGACGCTGCAAGTGGGCGACTTCATCCTGGTGAACAAATTCACCTATGGTATCCGCCTGCCCATCATCAATCGCAAGCTGGTACAGTTCAACGATCCGAAGCGCGGCGATGTGATGGTTTTTCACTATCCAGAAAATCCTTCGCTGGATTATATCAAGCGCGTGGTCGGAATTTCAGGAGACACTATAGAATATCGCAGCAAGCGGTTGTGGGTGAACGGGGTAGAGCAAGCGCAACTGGCCGATGGAGATTACAATTATGTCGAGCAGGGCCTGAACTTCGTGCATACCGAAAAGCGCATCGAAGCGCTGGGTGACCGCAAGCATGCGATACTGGTGAATCCCGATATGCCAACTTTACATCTGGGTTCGGTAGCGGAGTTCAGCGGTCGCGAGAATTGCATTTACGATAATGAAATGGTGCGCTGCAAAGTGCCGGAAGGACATTACTTCATGATGGGCGACAATCGCGATAATAGCCGCGACAGCCGTTACTGGGGTTTCGTCCCGGACAACCAGATTGTCGGCAAAGCGTTTTTTGTCTGGATGAATTTTTCTGATTTGAAGCGTATCGGTCTGTCCATATAACGAGGCAAAAGGAGAAGAAGATGAATGCTGCAATGCCGATGAAACAGCGCGGTTTCAGCTTCGGAGGGTTTGTGTTTGGCGCTTTCCTGCTGGTGCTTGCCAGCATCACCGCCCTGAAACTCATTCCGGCGTATATGCAATACGCAAAGATCAACAACGTGTTTACGGTGATCACCCATGATCCCGAGATGCAAAAGGCATCGCCACGTGAGATTCGAAACTCGTTCGACAAGCGTGCCTCGATCGACGCTATCACCGCGATCAAGTCCGATGAGATAGAGATCACCAGCGAGGGAGGTAATCTGGTTCTGAGTTCGAGCTATGCAGTCAAGGTCCCGCTACTAGCCAACATCAGTCTGTTGCTGGAATTCACGCCGAGCAGTGACAGATAAGCAGAACCGCTTGGTGCGAGTTCACGATCCGGACGCGGGAACCAAGGTGAATCCCCAGCGAACAAACCTGGCGCTGTGCCAACAGTTGGGGCATGAATTCAAGGAGCCGCAATTGTTGCAGCGAGCTCTGACTCATCGCAGTTATGCTCCGGAGCATAACGAGCGTCTGGAATTTCTCGGAGACAGTATCCTGGGATGTGTCATCGCAAAGCATTTGTACAACTCGTTCCCGCAATTGAGCGAAGGAGAGCTGTCGCGGTTGCGCTCCAATCTGGTCAAGGAGGAAACCCTGGCGGTGCTGGCTCAACAACTCGATCTGGGCAGTCAGCTGAGATTGGGCGAGGGCGAACTCAAGAGCGGCGGTTTCCGACGCCCGTCCATTCTGGCAGATGCGATGGAAGCGTTGTTCGGCGCGGTTTTTCTGGATAGCGGTTTCGCTGCAGCCGAACAGGTCATATTGGACTTGTTCGTGCCTTATCTGGCAAAAGTGGACGTCCAGTCGCTGGGCAAGGATGCCAAGACCTTGCTGCAGGAATATCTGCAAGGCAAGCGTATCCCTTTGCCAATCTACACAGTGATCGGCACGCAGGGCGAGGCTCATGCACAATCTTTTCAGGTCGAATGTGCCATACCGACTCTGATGATCGCCGAGCGCGGTGAAGGCAGCACCCGCCGTAATGCCGAGCAGCAGGCGGCACAGGCAGCTTATCAGGCAGCTCAGGCGCCATGACGACGGAAAAAACGGTTGGGCGCATCGAATACACAGATCACAGCGAATATGTTTGCAGCTGTATCATGATCTCCGTAAAACAGTTGCTTGCTATTAAGGTTACAACATGACAGAACAGCAACAACCTGCAGACTTTCGCAGCGGCTTCATCGCTATCGTCGGGCGGCCCAACGTGGGCAAGTCCACGCTGTTGAATCATCTGATCGGACAGAAGATCAGCATCACCTCGCGCAAGGCGCAGACCACGCGTCATCGCATCCACGGAATCTACACTGACGAGCACACGCAGTTCGTGTTCGTCGACACGCCGGGATTCCAGACCAAACATCTCAATGCTTTGAACCGCGGCATGAATCGCGTGGTAACCAGCAGCCTGCGCGACGTTCAGGTGGTGGTGTATGTGCTGGAAGCGTTGCGCTATGACGAACGCGACCAGGCGGTGCTCAAGCTGTTGCCGGACAACCGTCCGGTCATCCTGGTGATCAACAAGATCGACGAGGTGGCGGACAAGGGACAACTGTTTGCGTTCAGCGAGAGGGTCGCGAAGGACTTCAAGTTCACCGACATCGTGCCGGTCAGCGCCAAAACGGGCAGCAAGCTGGACGAGCTGCGCGTGGCATTGCGCCTTCATTTGCCGCCGGGCGAGCTGATCTATGACAAGGACGATATCACCGATCGTAGCGAGCGTTTTCTGGCGGCCGAAATGTTGCGCGAAAAGATATTCCGCTACACCGGCGACGAGTTGCCCTACTCGACCAGCGTGGTGATCGAGCAATTCAAGATGGAAGGCAAGCTGCGCCGTATCCATGCCGCGATCCTCGTGGATCGCGAGGCGCACAAGGCGATGCTGATCGGCAAAAAGGGTGAAAAGCTCAAGGAGATCGTCACCCAGGCACGGCTGGATATGGAAAAGCTGTTCGATGGCAAAGTATTCCTCGAGGTGTTCGTCAAATTGCGCAGCGGCTGGGCAGATGACGAACGCGTGTTGCGCTCCCTGGGTTACGAATGACCGCTGCGAACCGGCAAAGAATTCAGGACGATCCGGCCTTCGTGCTGCACAGCTATCCGTTTCGCGAAACCAGCCTGATCCTTGACGTGTTCAGCCGGTCACATGGACGACTGGCAATCGTGGCCCGCGGAGCGAGGCGTCCACGCTCGGTGTTACGCGGCATACTGATGAATTTCCAGCCACTGACACTGAGCTGGTTCGGCAAAGGCGAAGTGCGCACCCTGCACAGCGCCGAGTGGCAGGGCGGGCAACCGTATCTGCAAGGCACGGCGCTGATGTGCGGGTTTTATCTGAACGAATTGCTGATCAATCTGCTGGCGCGCGACGATCCTCATCAGGGGTTGTTTGATTATTACCGCACCACACTGCAGCGGTTGGCTCATCAAACCGATCATGCCGCCACGTTGCGCTGCTTCGAAAAACATCTGCTTCAGGAACTTGGCTACGCGCTGGTACTGGAGCGCGAAGCCGGCAGCGACAAGGCAGTGCAGGCGGAACTCTGCTATCGTTATGTCGTGGAGCGCGGCGTTTTGCCAGACGCAAATGCACCATCCGGCGTGCCGGTTCAGGGCAAGACTTTGCTCGACATGGCAATGGATGACTATGCCGACCCGGCCACCGCGCAACAGAGCAAGCAGTTGATGCGCGTGTTGCTGAATCACCATCTTGGGGGAAAGACACTGCACACACGGGAACTGATCAAGGATTTTCAGAAACTGTGACATTGGTTCCCTACCAATTTGAAGGGGAAGAAACTTTGGTACTACTAAAGGAATTTTGAAATGATCAAACTGGGACTGAACATCGACCACGTCGCTACGTTACGCCAGGTGCGCGGCGCGCCATATCCCAATGTGGTGCGCGCCGCGCTGCTGGCAGAATCCGCCGGTGCCGATGCGATCACGCTGCATCTGCGCGAAGATAGACGCCATATCCAGGATCGCGATGTGGAAGTGTTGCGTGACATGCTGCAAACGCGGATGAATCTGGAGAGCGCGGTAACCGACGAAATGATAGCCATCGCGCTGCGCATCAAGCCGCATGATCTGTGTCTGGTGCCGGAGCGCCGCGAAGAACTGACCACCGAAGGCGGGCTGGACGTGGTGCGCTATTTTGACTCCATCAAGGCGGCCTGTGGGCGCTGTGCAGAAGCGGGCATACGCGTGTCCCTGTTCATCGATCCGGACGCCAAGCAGATCGATGCGGCACGCCGCACCGGCGCGCCGGTGGTGGAATTGCACACAGGCAAATATGCCGAAACGAAAAATGTGCCGGAGTACCAGCATGAACTGGAGCGCATCCGCAGCGCGGCGGAACACGCCCATGCACAAGGCTTGCAGGTGAATGCCGGGCACGGCCTGAATTACCACAATGTGCAGCCTATCGTCGCGATCCCCGATCTGGTCGAGCTCAACATCGGCCATGCGATCATCGCCGAGTCGCTGTTCATCGGGCTGGAAGCGGCAGTCAAGAAAATGAAAGCGTTGCTGGCGGGACAGCAGTGATCTTTGGAATCGGCACGGACATCGTCGAACTTGAGCGCTTCGAAAGAATGTTTGCGCGGTACGGCAGTCGTTTCGCCGAACGAATATTGAGCGGGCGGGAATTGACTGAATTCCGGCCGCATGCCAATCCGGCGCGTTATTTGGCCAAGCGCTTTGCCGCCAAGGAAGCTTTCGCGAAAGCGGTCGGCAGCGGCCTCCGTGCGCCGGTGAGCCTGCGCCGTATCAGCATCACGCACGATGGTCTGGGCAAGCCGGTGCTGCAGTTCGATGAGGTACTGCGCAACCATCTTGTGCAACTCGGAGTCAACGGGCACCATCTTTCTGTCAGCGATGAACGCAGCATGATCGTCGCATTCGTGGTGCTGGAAACCAATTAAGAAATCTGGGGGGTGAATTATGGGTTTAGGCCCGGTGATGCTGGATGTGCAGGGTACGCAACTGACTGCCGAGGACGAAGCGCGCTTGCGTCATCCGCTGGTCGGCGGGGTGATCCTGT
>JBDTPM010000395.1:0-3696 GCA_039932695.1 Gallionella sp.
CTGGTGGCTCCGTCATAGTCCGTCTCCACGGAGGCTTGCTGTTCCACCCGGTTCGGCGGTCGGTTGCTGCTCTCGGCAAAGTATTCCTTGGCCATGATCCGGTTGGCGTAACCCTTCAGGATGGCGATACTGTCGCGGCGGGTCTTCTTTTTCGGCACATCCATCACGCCCATGTGCTATATCGGGAAGCCGTTCTCGTCGAGGATGCCGAGCATCGCGTAGCGGTGAATGATCAGTTTGGCTACGTAGGAAACCGTCGATGGGTAGCTTTCCATCTTGATGCTGCCCGGCACGCGCGCCATGAAATCGCCGAGCGGCTCGCCGAAGTTGAGCAGCTTGCGCAGCTTCATGCCTATCCAGGCCGGATCGATCACGCGCATGTCCAGGCTCAACACCTTGCACAGTCCGTCGAGGGCGCGCGGATAGACGCCGGCCAGCCACATCGAGTAGGGGCGGCGTTGCCCGTCCGGCAGCACCAGTTCCTTCAGTCCCAGCACGAAGTCGTCGCCGCTGCCGGCGTTGGAGATATCCACTGTCCAGCTCATCGTGCCATCGGTTCCGGTCTTCGGTTCCTTCTTGGCGAACAGCGCGTCCATCATCGGGGTGGTGGCGTCCGCACTCACTTCCAGTGCGCCCAATTCTTCGATGCGGTATTTCAGCAGGTGCGCGAACGCGGCTACCAGGCTGGGCATGCGTTTCACTTCACCGTTGGGCGGCATCGGCATGTCGAACGCATCGTCGCCGGCGGTCTTCATCAGCATCTCGAGTTTCATGCGCACCCACACCTGATCGCGCGTGCGCATGTCCATCGACAGCGATTTGGCCAGCGCTCCGAGTCCGCGCGGCTGCTCCGAGCCGTTCACCCACACTTCGAACGGATGATTCTTGCCGTTGGTGGTGTGCGAAACGAAAGTGACGAAACTGCCGAGTGGATGCTTCACCACCTGGGAGACCCAGCCTGAACTGCCGTTCGGCAATTCCGGGCGGCCCGGCCAGCGCAGCGAGGCCAGCGCGGGTTTCGGTGTCACTTCCAGCACGATGCGCCGGTCCTGGTCAAATACAAAATCCTGCGGCTGTTCCTCTTCTGTTTTGGCCAGCTTGATCTCCGGCGTGACCGACAGCACCGAGCCCAGTACGCTGTTCGGCCGGTAGGTTGCCAGGCCTTTCAGGCCGGCTTTCCACGCTTCGGTGTAGAGGTGTTTGAAATCCTCATAGGGATAGTCGGCGGGCACGTTGACGGTCTTGCTGATCGAGGTGTCGATGAACGGCGCGACGGCCGCGACCATCTTCATGTGATCGATCGCGGAGATCTCCAGTGCGGTGACGAACGCGGGCGGCAGCTTGCCCATATCGCCGCCCATTTGCTTGTACAGACGCCAGGCGTGGTCTTCCACCGCGTAATCCTTGGTGCCACCCTCGGCCATGCGCTTCTTGCGCGTGTAGAACCACGAGAAGGCCGGCTCGATACCGTTGGATGCGTTGTCCGCGAACGCCAGCGATATCGTTCCGGTCGGCGCGATCGACAACAGGTGGCTGTTGCGGATGCCGTGCGTGCGTATCTTCTCCTTGATCTGTTCCGGCAGGCGCGAGGCGAAGCGGGGCGCGGACAGATATTGCGCGGCATCCAGCAGCGGGAACGCGCCGCGTTCGACAGCCAGATCCACCGACGCGAGATACGCCTCGTCGCGCATGATGCATGTGATGTCCGAGGCAAACGCGCGCGCTTCTTCGGTGTCGTAGCGCAAGCCCAGCATCACCAGCGTGTCACCCAGACCGGTGAATCCCAGCCCGATGCGCCGCTTGTTCTGCGCTTCCAGTTGCTGTTCGGGCAGCGGCCACGCGGTGACATCCAGCACGTTGTCCAGCATGCGTACCGCGACATGCACCAGTTTCTTGAATTGCGC
The DNA here is from genome assembly GCA_039932695.1 of Gallionella sp. GTDB lineage: Bacteria > Pseudomonadota > Gammaproteobacteria > Burkholderiales > Gallionellaceae > Gallionella. The sequence continues at coordinate 1,905 of JBDTPM010000395.1, forward strand.
GAAGTTGTAAGTCGGGTGCGCCGTGAATGGTTTGTCCACCATGCGGGTCAGGTCGATCGAGCCCAGGCAGCAGCAGCCGTAAGGGGGGAGGGGTTGCTCGGCGCAGTTGTGGACATACAGGCCGTTGGCGTCGAAGGCATGCACATCGGCAACGGTCACGTCATACACGTCTTCGACTCCATCATCTTCCAATGACAACACGGTTGCGACGAAACGTTCCGCATTCGGCTTGCGCTGATAATTCGCCAGCGCCGACTTCAGCTTGTCCATCTTGTCGCTATCCGCAAAGCCAATCAGCTCGGCATATCGCCCGATGTTCTCGCCGCTGATGATGAGTTCATGCAGCGCCTGGCAGTTATATTCCTTGCTGCCGCCTTTGCCGTCAGGCAGTTCTTTCATTCCGCCGGGGCGACGATCCCGGTAGATGGTGGAGATGATGCCGAGACGTTGCAGCATGCGCTGCACGGCCTCCAGGTTGCTGAGGTCGATCTGCGTCAAACGAATGCTGATGCCTTTCTCCTGCGTACCTTGCACTGAACCATCGGCATCGAACATGCCGCGCAACACGCCGCGATAGAAGCCGGAAGAAGCGGTTTCCATCGCCGCAGTGAATCGCTTGTTGCCGGGAGTGAGTCCGAGTTCGAGTGCCAGCGTGCGCAATGAACTGGTCGCCAGACGATATTCGCCGCGACCTGAAACTGGTTTTTGCCAGCCGTTGAAGTCGGCGCGGTGCGGCAGGGTGCGAGCTGCTTCTTCGGCGGCACGCATGACACCGGAAATTCCGGCAGAAGGAAGCATTTCCCCGCCATTGGCGATCTTCAATGCTGCAGCATCCCAAACGCTCAACACCGCTTTGTCGCTCTTGAGTGTGCCATCGCCGATCAGCAAGCCGATCAGATAACCTTCAGCTTCGTTGTGTGCGCCGTCCCAAGCCTGCATTGCGCGATGATCATGCAACACGATCTGGTCATCGGGGCGCAACTCGCCGGCGTTGACCCACTCCGTTTCGCGCATATTGCGCGACATGCGCGAAGCGCGTAACACCATATGGTCGGCGGTCAGGCGCAATGAATGTCCTTCGGCTGTTTTCAGGCGCAACACCGGCTTGGTGCCGGTAAAGAAGAATCCTTGCGATTCGGTGGGATAGGACTTGCCATCGACCACCGCAGAAAATGCCTCCCCGATCAGGTCGCGTGCTTGGCGCGCACCCTGGTCTGTCATCACCCAGGTATCGGCGGTGACGCAGGGATTCGTGGCCTCGATCGCTTCGCAATAAGACAGGTTGTTATCCCGGTTCATCAGGTCGATGAACAGCACGCCGGGTTCGGCGTGATCGTAAGTGCTCTCCATGATCTGCTTCCACAGATCGGCGGCCTGCACTTTGCGATAGACCCACTTGCCATCGGCGCGCCGGACCGCGCCTTGCTCCTTGAGCGCGGCAGAGGGTTCCGCGCTATGCACCAGCTCGAACGGCTGATTGTTCTCCAGGGCTCGCATCAAAGCATCGGTCACGCCGACGGAGATGTTGAAGTTGCGCAGGTCACCCTGGTCCTTGGCGTGGATGAAGCGCTCGATGTCGGGATGGTCGCAGCGCAACACGCCCATCTGTGCGCCGCGACGCGCGCCGGCGGACTCGACGGTCTCGCAGGAACGGTCGAACACGCGCATGTAGGAGATTGGCCCGCTGGCGCGCGAATTGGTGCCCTTGACCTGCGCGCCCTCGGGACGGATCGCCGAAAAATCGTAGCCGACACCACCGCCGCGCCGCATGGTTTCGGCGGCTTGTTGCAAG
>JBDTPM010000396.1:0-6114 GCA_039932695.1 Gallionella sp.
GCATCTCTTTTGAACGCCGCTCTTGATGCCGGCATCACGCTGATCGATACCGCGCGCAGCTATAGTCTCTCCGAGGAGCGTATCGGACGCCACCTTGCCGCGCGACGCGACGACACTATCCTTTCAACAAAACTCGGTTACGGCATCGATGGCCACCAGGATTGGACCGGGCCCTGCATCACTGCCGGTGTCGAGCAGGCGCTGCGCAAGCTGCGCACCGACCGGATCGATATCGCGCATCTGCATTCGTGTCCGCGCACGACGCTGGAGCGTGGCGAGGTGATCGATGCGCTGGAGCGGGCAAAACATGATGGCAAGGTGCGCGCGATCGCATACTCGGGAGATAATGACGATCTCGCTTACGCAGTTGCCACCGGCCGTTTCGACGGGTTTATGGCTTCGTTGAATATTTGCGATCAGCGCGTGATCGACGATGTCCTGCCGAAAATCGCGGATCGTGGACTCATCGCCAAACGCCCCGCGGCGAATCACCCGTGGCGCTTCAATGAACGGCCGGTGGGCGAATACTGCGAGGAATACTGGCTGCGCTGGCGCGCGATGAAACTCTCCAACCACGGCCACGATTGGGGCGAGATCGCGATCCGCTTTGCGCTTTCACCCCCTCAAGTATCGAGCGCGATCATCGGCACCGGCAGCATGGCGCACCTGCAACAGAACATCGCGTGGGCAATAAATGGCGGACTCGACCCGGATTGGTTCAGGGAATTGCGCACGACATTCCGGCATCATGACCGCGACTGGGTGGGGCAGATCTAGATCGACGTGAGAGTCGATCACAATCGGGTACAAGCAAGGAATTTGGCCGGGCTGCCCCCTATTGTTATGCACTTAGTTGCTTTCAGTCGCTTTATCGCGATCGTGGCTCTCCATCTGTTTCACCAGGCGATAAGCCATCCATCCCAGCATCAGCACTGATACACCCAGCACTGCCCACAAAATCCATTTCTTCCACGGCAGCGGGATAGGCACAGGACTCAGGCGTGCCTCTCCACCAAGCGGCATTTGCGCACCAGTATTTGCGGACTGTATTTTAAGAACAGGATCATCCTGCTTTGCGGGAGGCATGACATTCTGCAATTGAAACTCGGCGGGTTTTATTTCCTTGCTGCCATACGCTAATTGAAAGGGGGCGCTTCCGCGTGTTACGAATTGCAGTTGATGTGCTTGCCAGCCGACCTGCATCTCCGGAATACCTGTGCCCAGCCCTCCGCTTTTTTGATCTACGCGCAGCAACCAGTAACGATGATTGCTTGCCACCAGGATATCCGGATTTTTTAAATCCCGTCCAAAATGATGCAATTTATACAAAACAGGATTGCTGACCGGGCGCCATGCTTCGTCGGCGCGTGCCCTGGAAAATAATGCGACCTGTACCAGCGTATTCATTTGCGGCAGTTCAATGCGCACACGCCGCACGGGCAAGTGTGCGCCAAGATCGAACTGGTATTCGCCTGCTTTATCTGCCACTGCGCTGCCTTTGATTGGCAGCCAGTTCAGCGGTGTATCCACACTAGCAGCGCTAAACTCTGCGCTGATGCCGCTTAGTTGCAGAGCGGTCTGTTCTTGCGGCCAGGACAGACGCAAGTATTTGCTACGAATGGCGGGAAACTCCACCCGCTTCTGCAGCAGGCTATGCCCGCCATATTGCAAGCTGGCCAACGGTGCATCGCGGAGAACGGTGCGCCATTGTTTTAAATCATCACTGCCTTCAATGTTCAGGGTGCCGACAAAACTTTCCTTGCTGTTGTCCCAATCCAGCTCCAGTGCCTGTATTGCTTGTTGGCTTGCGCTGGCATCCAGCAGGTAACCGGAGAGTTTGGATAGGGATGCTGGTTTGGCATTGCTGCCAATATCAATCAGCGTGCCTGCGGCATTGCGTTTGATTCGGACGGATAGCTGATCAAGCCCGGCATTGGCCGGACCTTGCAAAGGAAAATAAGCCAGCTTGCCGAGTTCCGGCTTGCTGATACTGCTGCGCTCCGCCTGTTGCAGCATGTGCGGCACCACTTCGCCCTGCGCGTTGAAAACCCTGATGTCACCCAAGTCGCTGCGTACTGTATTTTGATAGACGCTCAAGGGCAATGCAGTCTGGTAGAGCGCATCTTGGCCCTCAAATTGCAGCGGTACGGCATAAGCAAAATCCTGGGGTTTGATGGGCGCGTCGGATTTTGCCTGATCCACGGACCATGCGTTTGTAGCGGCAATGCAAGCCGCCAACATGATGAATGTGAGTCTGCAAGTTTGTTTATTCCAATTCCAATTCCATTTCGAAGGTGAAACAAGGCGGCGACGAGCGAACGACGAAGACAGTGCATGTAGTACGGCTATAACCAGCGACTTGGCTATCGTCTTTTGATAGCCTGGTCGAATGGCTAGTTGTTTCATCAGGAGAGCGCGAGGAAGCCAACGCAGTGTCACCGATGAAATGAAATTGGAATTATGCATGTTTGCTGGCCTCTTGTTGTTTTGCCGGCAGTGGCGCGATATAGCCGATGATAAGCATCAGCACAGCAACACCGATAAATGAAACGATGCGTTCCAGGCTGCCGATGCCGGAGATGTCGATGGTAAACAGCTTGAGCACCACGGCACCCATCAGTACGCCTCCAGCCATCCATAATGCGCGTAAATGTTTCTGAACGGCATAGCGCATCATTGCCATCGCCAGCACACTCCAGAAGATGGAAATGGAGGTTTGCACCAGCACGGAGTGCAGCATGCTTTGCATGTTGAATGGCACGTCTGCCCAGTAATGCAGCGTGCGCAACAGCGCTGCGTTGAGCCAGATAAACAGCGTCGCGGCGATCGCAGCATAAACGCCTTCGCGCGGAAGGTTTGTGAACACTGCTATTCCAAGTTCGCGAATCTTCATCAACCAGAAAGCCAGTACGATGAACACAAAGATCTGCGCAAGATCGAGCGGGTTCAGCAAAGGCAGATAGCTGATCGGGTAGGGGTTGCCATCACTGTTCAGGTTGGCAAACAGCGACCATAACCACAGGAAAGCGGCCAGTGGCACCGCTGAGCCATCGAAATAGGTTTTCAGGTGTGCGGCAACAGGCCAGTTTAACCGCTGTCCGCGCAGACTTAATGCACCCAGTATCAGGCCCGGCATCACAGCCCAGGCAATCAACGGCCAGGTGCCTTGCCCCTGTACCAGATCATTAATGGCCCATGCTGCTTCCCTTGCTGCAAGCAGCGTGAGCAGCCACAATACGCCCATGTGGAAATAGCGGGTCACGGCCGCTGTGAGCATGTTTTCGTGGCGGTGCAATATCAGGTAAATCATCGCAAATGCCAGCAGCCAGCCTATGTAAGCAGCGCCCGCGAAAGGATGCGACGCAGCGAACCATTGGATATAGGCAATCACCCACATTGCAGGAAGCAAGCCCAAGGCAGGAATTCTGGCGACAGGCCATATCAGGCGTTTGATGAGCAGGCTGAATGCAAAACTGCTGAGCGCAATAAATGCCAGCGTTGCGCTGTAGATATATTCACTGCTGACAAAGCGGTTGATCTCGCGCAGACCTGCGCCCAGCCACCACAGAACACCCCATCCAAATAAGGCGTAAGAAATGGCGTGTTCAAAATCTTTTAAAGTCGATTTATTGTGATGCATAAACCATGCGCTGAACAGACCCCCCAAACTGACCAATACGCCGCCGATATAAATGCTGTTGAATATCGCCATAGGCACAGCGTAATAGTGATAGTCGGTAAGCAATGAAAAGCCGGCGGCGAATTGCAGCAGGGAGCCGAATAATCGTGCAAGCAATCTGTGCTGGCGTACGCCCATCCACACCACTGCAGCACCTTCCAATGCCCATGCGGCGGAGGTCCAGCGGCCATCCAGCGCCAGCGGTAACGCAAGCGTGGCAAACACCACGCCAAGTGCTATGAATGATTCAACCATCAGGCGCAAGGTGTCGCGCTTGCGGTCGAACAGGATCTTTGCCAACAATAAATAAAACAGGCTCAACACCATCGCGCTCACAGCCAGGCCATGTTCGAAAATCTGCAACATCTCGTATCGCTGCATCATGCCTGCCTGGAGGCCAAACGCGATGATCGGCGTGCCGAACACCAGCGTGCCATCGACGTAACTTTTCAACTGCGGTGCCTGGCGGTTGGCGTAGAGCACAGCGATGCCCACATAGAACAGGAAATATATAATCAGGAACGGTTCGGTACTGGCAAAGTCGGCCGTGTTATATCGGGTGACGCCCCAGAAAGTGGCGATGACAAAGGTGAAAACGAAACCGAGCAGATTCAACGGACGCCATGCCTTGAACCAGGCCATGCCGAATATTCCGGCATTCAGCAGCGCGTAGTAACTGAACAGCACCACATGATTCCCGCCGCCGGTTGAGGTAAGAATGGGTGCCAGGAATCCGCCGCAGATGCCCAGTATTGCCAGTGAACTGGCATTCTGAATAATTGCCAGAATGGCTGAGAAAAAAACGACTGAAGTTAAAATTATCAAGGTTAATTCGGGTGGTAAAACCTGATATAAACGCATCGCCGCAAACACGGTCAAATACAAGACACCGATTCCGCCTCCCTGCAAAACAAGCGCATAGTCCTCGTGTCGCGAGCGCAAACGCCAGCCGATCACCAGCATCACCATAGAACCGATTGCGACACCCATCAGCCTGAATTCGATCGACAGGTTAGAGCGTTCTGCGGCGTATTTAAGCAGAAATGCCACGCCGAAAAACAGCACGATCACCCCGACACGAGCCAGAATGTTTTCGCCGCTAAAGTAATTGCGCAAATAGCTGATGATGGCCGGCTCATCGACAGGTTCGATTGCAGTACGTCCGGGTGGGGCAGGTTCGATTGCCTGTGGGATAGGCATGGGCGGGATAGGTCTGGGCTGGACGGCTGGGGCAGGCATGGGTTCAGCAGACTGCTCAGCGAGGGTTTGACGTTCCAATTCGTCAGCGCTGACCTGCATATTTTTGGACACATCCTTTATTGCTGCTGATGCCCTGTCTGGCGGAGCCTGAGGAGAGGGCGCGCTCGTCTGAACAGGCGACGATGTTTCCATTTTCTGATTGACGCGCGCCGCCATCAGTAGCTTTACATTTTGTTTCAGGGCATTGACCTGTTCACGCAAACTGAAAGTTGCACCGAGCAGATATCCGAGAATTGCACCAACGATAAAGCCGAAAATACCAGAAGATGATGCTCCCATGAGCGCGCCTATGATTACCAGAACTCCAGTCATGTTCTATCTCCATGATTATGATACTTGAGCGCGTATCCATTTCTAAACTGGATAAAGGTTGAGTTTTCAACCGCAGCGTCTTACATTTCAAAGCCGGATTTGTTCAGTTCACATTGTTGTTTGATGGCATCATATAACAGAAGTAATTAGGGGCAGGCTTCGGCTTCCATGCATGTCTGTCACATATCGCAAGGCCTGCGCAGGCAGGATGCAGGACCCCAGCCTCATTCTCCCATAGCCATCTCAAGCTCCAACCAGCTTTCTTCCAGTTCCGCCACTTTGGCTTCCAGTCTTGCATGCGCGGCATTCAATTGGCTGATCTTGTCGCGGTCTGGGCTGGCGTAGGTGGCGGGGTCGGCGAGTTGGCGGTTGACTGAGGCAAGCTCTGCCTGGGCGGTTGCCAGTGCGGTTTCGAGTTTGCTTTGTTTCGACTGTAGCGCTTTGCGGTTGGGCTTGGGCGCACTTGACTGACGCGGTTTTTCCGGTTGCGTCTGGGCTGCGGCTTCGCGCGGTCGGCGGGTCTCGATCCAGCTCTTGTAGTCTTCCAGGTCTCCATCAAATAATTTTGCTTCGCCATCGGCAACCAGCCATAGCTCGTCGGCCACCGCGCGGATCAGACTGCGGTCGTGCGACACCAGCACAACGGCGCCGGTGTATTCCTCCAGCGCGATGGTGAGCGCGTCGCGCATGTCGAGATCGAGATGGTTGGTGGGTTCGTCGAGCAGCAGCAGATGCGGCTTCTGCCAGGCCAGCAGCGCGAGCGCGAGGCGGCTTTTCTCGCCGCCGGAGAAGCTGGCCACGGGGCGGTCTTCGCTGTCTCCGGCCAGGCCGAAGCGGCCGAGAAAGCTGCGCAAGGTCAGCGT
>JBDTPM010000397.1:0-8225 GCA_039932695.1 Gallionella sp.
CCAGAACGAGATGGGTCTGCTCAAGGCCAGGACCGCGTGCTGGGATAGCCCGTTCGATTACGCCACGCAGGCTTTGCTGTATGTGCCGCAGAACCTGCCTGAGCCGAACAGCGAGGGCTACACCGAGGCGGTGGTACAGGCGGCGTTGCCGTTGATCGAGGCCAGCAAAGGGCGCGCCTTCCTGCTGTTCACCAGTCTGCGCGCGATGCAGCGCGCTCATGAGATCCTGCAGGCGGAATTCGACCGGCGCGGCTGGAACTATCCGCTGATGCTGCAGGGTGAAGGTTCGCGCAATGAATTACTGACGCGCTTCCGTGAACACGGCAACGCAGTGTTGCTCGGCAGCCAGTCGTTCTGGGAAGGGGTGGACGTGCGCGGTGAAGCGTTATCGCTGGTGGTGATCGACAAACTGCCGTTCGCTCCGCCCGACGATCCGGTGCTGGCGGCGCGCATCGCGCAGATCACCAAACAGGGGCGCAACGCGTTCATGGAATACCAGTTGCCGCGCGCCATCATCAACCTCAAACAGGGCGCGGGCAGATTGATCCGCGACGAGACCGACCGCGGCGTGCTGATGATCTGCGACCCGCGCATCATCACCAAACATTACGGCAAACGCATCTGGCAGAGTCTGCCACCGTTCAAACGGACGAGAGAAGAAGCGGAGGCAGTGGAATTCTTCAAGGCCCCTTGATCCCACCAGCCTCCAAAGCGGCTACATCGGCTTGCCGCCACTCACCAAACGGACGTTAAGTACTTCTCCCCTGTCCTTATACTGAGCCCCTTGTTCGCCGAAGCTGAGCACATAGGCATTGCCGGGATCGGCTGGCTCAGTGGCGGTCCAGAAGTAACTCGCAGGAGTCTCCGGAAACAGACCAAGATTAGTCCGTGGATTGGAGCACTGGCGCTCCACGATCATTGCCAGCTCGGGTATTTGCGGCACGCGCCAATCACTGCGGCCTGCATAACCCCCCTGCTCATTGAGTTTGCACGTCTCGACTCGCGCGGACTCCCAAGTGTGGGTACTTGGTTTGCCCACACACGTTGTACCCGACCAGACCTGCCCCAGTGAGCAACGCATCCACGTCAGTTTTGATTGATTGTCGGTCAACGTACCATCGCCATTATCCGTAAATTGCCCAGCATGGATCGACATCGGATAAGTGTGGGTATCGCAAGTCTGTTCGGCCCAGGCAGTTGACCAGGCCGATGAACTGCCCAGCAACAGCACAAATAATAAATGTCTTGTCTTCATTGTTGAACTCCCTTTTCTTGGCTTTTAAGATGAAGCCGCTAACCCAACCTATACGTCCAATGAGCCTTGCATAGCCAATCGGTCATGTCACCAGAAACGGTGACATGACCGCTGGTTAGAACGAGTGCTTTAAACCGAGCGACACAACCGAAGGGTCCGCTGCTCCTGTAGCGTTCGCGGTTATCTTGGTATACAAAGCATACACCGAGGTGTTTTTGCTCATGCCGTGATCATATCCAGCGGCAACTTGCGTTGCACTGTCATCACCAACAGTCGTCGTATCACCACGCTTGGTGTAGGCCAGCTTCACTGCATCGGAACTGCTGAAGCCGAACTTGCCGGCGAGGTACAGATTGGTGCCGGTCGTATCCTGTGCGGTAGCCGTAAACTTGTCTGTGGTTCTTTCCACAACCAGATTGACCGCGAACGCATCCAAAGCGTAGCTGCCGCCCAGTTTAAAAGCCTTGGATTCGCCGTCAACTGCAAACAGACCCGCAGCACCCAGATCACCGGTACCTGCATCACCAAACTTGGCGCTGTCATATGCTAAAGTCGCATAGATCGGGCCTTGCTCGTACATACCGGCCAAGCCAAGCGCCGAACCTTTTTTTGCCGTACCAGCTGCTGATTCGGCACCAAACACAGTTGCCGCCACTACGGAAAAGCCGCCCATCGATGGACTCGAGTAGCTGATTGCGTTTGGCACACCTACATCGTGACCAACGCCCATCATGCTGCGGTTATCAGCGGCGGTGTCACCGAACATGTCCAATCTGCGAGTAGACGCCTTGTACGGGGTGTCTTGAAGGCCCAATGCTACCGTTCCCATGCTGTCACTTTTCAAGCCAGCGTTGGCGGCGCGGCTGAAAAGGGTGCCAACGCCGGTATCCACCCAAACGTCACCTTCCAGCACCCAGACGAAAGACATACCGTCTCCCAGGCCTTCGGAACCTTTCACGCCGATGCGTGATCCGTTGCTGTTCAGTTGATTCGTGCTGCTGCTGGATGCCATACCATCATTCACCCTGTCGATAGACAAGTTCACTTGACCGTACACGGTAGCTTCAGCGAAAGCCAATGCAGGCGCAGTCAGAGCAGATGCGATTGCAACTGCGATAAGTTTCTTTTGCATATAAAACCCCTTGAGTTGTTGTTTATTTCGGCAGCACAGACTGCCAGCCAAATAAAAAAACCGGGGGAGAACTTTTTTAATGTTCCCCCCCTTGGTTTATTATTTATTTATTTGTCGTAGCCGATACCGGATCCCTTCTTGGGAAAGCCAGGACCCGATTTCACCACCACAGGCCCAGTCTGCCTGGTTGCCAAACCCGGTTCGATCTTGATTCCGCGGTGCATATACATTGCATACGCCTCCATCGCAATCATATCGTCACCATCGACATCCAGCGCTTTCCCCATTTGCGGAGCCATGATGCACCAGTTGATCATGTCGCGTAACGGGATGACCTTACCCAGATTCGCCTGAAACTTGGGGAACGTCTGAGGATTTGATGCTGCCGCATCCGGGTGACAGTTGCCGCAAGCCAGCCCGTTAGTGGACATCGACGGAAGGGTGCCGTGCCATAGATCACGACCATGATCTACCTGAGCAAGCAGCGCCTTTTCTTGCGCAGCCAGTTCAGCTGCGGTAAAAGGCTCTCTGGCTGCTGCGGGGTTAGACGCAAGCAATCCAAGCAAGGCAACAGGGGTTATCAAACCCATTACAACGTTAAAACGATTTTTGGTAGTCGGTTTCATCTCTATATCTCCCTTATACTTTGAAGCCGTTTTTCATAGCCGGAGTCAACATATCCCCAAACGGCTGATAGTGATGCATAGCCGTAAAGTTGCTCTCCAGGTCGATATACTGACTGCCTTCGCCATCCTCGAAATTGCCCGGGTCAGAGCGATGCATCTGATGTTGCGGATAAGCCAGTTTCACATCAGGATAAGGCCACGGCCAGGAGGTGGACAGAGTCCCCACCGATCCCATGTTTCCGATTTTGTTGTAAACCGTTTGATGCACGTGACCATGGAACGACATGACACGCTCAAACTTCGACAGGATCTCGCGGATCTCCGGTGCATCCGAAGTTTGGAAATTCCAGCGGGGATAGTAGTCCCACAACGGTGAATGGGTGAAGACTACGACCGGAGTATCCGGACTGAGACTTTTCACATCTTTCTTCAGCCAATCAAGCTGCTCCGCATGCACACCCCAAGGACCGGCGATAGGACTTTCCAGCATTTCCATAACGTCCATTCTTTGCTTTGCAGACAGTCCGGCCGGGGTCCAGAAATCTTTTACCAGGATGGAGTTCATCCCGATGAAGTGCACGCCTTTGTGGTCGAATGACCAGGTTGGAGTGCCGAAATGGCCGCGCCATGCTGCTCCCATATCCAGATACCAATCGTGCTCGCCGGGAATGACCTTGAGTGGCATTTTGAGTTTGGAAAGGATCCGCTTGCCCTTCTGTAACTGATCGTCGGTACCATTCTGTGCAATGTCGCCACAATAGAGAACGAAATCAGGCATCGGTTTCATGTTGTTGACGTCATTTACTGCTTTTTCCAGCATCGCATCAAACTTGTGATCAGCTTGGCTAAACAGATGTGCGTCAGTAAGTATCGCGAAACGGAAAGGCGTTACCTTGCCCTTGCCAACTGCCGCTTCGGCCACTTGCACCATCCCGAAGTTGACACCGACAGCACTCGCCACCATTGTGGCCAACCCGGCCTTTCCCGTGATAGTAAAAAAATCTCTCCTGCTCATCTTGTCAAAGTCAGTCATTACTTTTCTCCTCTTTGATATGGAATAAACCCGTTAATCCATCGGGCACCGAGCACACTTCGCTAACTGCTAAAGACCTGCAATATTTTTATAGTCTGTTGATGGATTGACCTTCGAGTTTTGTCGCCCTTTCAACGATGTTGATTTAAGGACGAATACAAAAACTAATCTAACGGATTGTATGAATCGCAACTATTCACGAAATCAATCGCGTGTCGATAATCACGAAAAATAAGGGACTTGAAGTACTAAAGCTGCAGTGGCGGCATTACAATGGATTTTGTGAATCGCAACCATTTATAGAATCAATCATGCAACTTTGCCCACGCATTGATAATGTAAATAGTTTTGTTGAAATCGATTTATGTGCATGCCAGTACGAGTTCAGCTTAACTGGACAGTTGGTGTGCCAATTTTTCCTGGCACTGTTGAAGCCTGTTAAAAACCTGTTCACGGATTATTCGTATCAGCGCGCGTCAATAACGTCCTGCAAAACTGTGTCCGTTATATTTATCAAATGAATTGTATGGAATCTTCCAATCCATTTTATATAAGGCAAACCATGACTCTGCAAGAACTGCGCTATGTGGTTGCACTGGCAGATGCCGGGCATTTCGGCCACGCGGCAGAGGTCTGCTTCGTCAGTCAATCCACGCTTTCTACACAGATCAAGAAGCTGGAGGATTATCTCGGCATCGCCTTGTTCGATCGCAGCCTGAAATGCGTGACGCTCACACCAGCCGGCCGCGAAATCGTGGATTCTGCGCGGCGCATCATCGAAGAAGCCAACCGTATCTGCGAACTGTCCAAGCAAATCAAAGACCCGATGGATCGCGCCATCCATCTCGGCGTCATCCCCACGCTGGGGCCGTATTACCTGCCCCATGTCCTGCCCCGGGTACATGAGCAGTTCCCAAAATTACGCCTGTTGTTACGGGAGGAGATGACACCGCATGTGCTTGCCCACTTGACCGAAGGAAAACTGGATGCGGGTCTGCTGGCTCTGCCTTTGCCAGTCGACGATCCCGCAATGGAGATCGTACCGTTATTCTGCGAGCCGTTTTTGGCCGCCGTGCCTGCCGACCATCCCTTGGCCGCAGCAGCAGAGGTACATATCGATGAGTTGGTTCATGCCGGTCTGTTTTTGCTGGAAGAAGGGCACTGCCTGCGCAATCAGGCCTTGGAGGCTTGTCGTCTGACGGAACTCGCCAATGAGGAGATTCGTGCGACCAGCCTTGAAACACTCCGCCAGATGGTCGGCATGGGGCTGGGGGTCACTTTGATTCCGGCACTGGCCGGCATGCAATCTCACGACCTCGGTACCCGTGTCGCACTGCGTCCGCTCACCTCCCCGGGCGCATCACGCATCATCGGGCTGGTTTGGCGGCGGCGCTCGCCCATTGCGCCCACCATGGAAAGTTTGGCGAAGTTCCTGAAAGACTTGTTACCGCCGGAGACACTGGCGGTGAAGTGAGTAAGGACACCTACAACTCGGATTTTTCTACTGTGCAGTCACTAGCGTTCACGCTATCGTCGCCCACAGGTCATGCTCATCCGAATCGGTGATCTTCACCTCGACAAAATCGCCTACGCTTAATCTCTGCCCGTTTTCGATATATACCAAGCCGTCGATCTCCGGTGCATCCGCCGAACTGCGCGCAATCGCGCCCTCATCATCCACTTCGTCCACCAGCACGGTGATGGTCTTGCCGATCTTGCGCTTGAGGCGCGCCTCGCTGATCTTTTCCTGCAGCAGCATCAGCCGCGCGAGTCGATCCTGTTGCACTTCGGGCGGGATGTGATCGGGCAAGGCATTGGCCACTGCGCCATCCACCGGCGAGTAGGCGAACGCGCCGACGCGGTCCAGTTGCGCTTCTTTCAGAAAATTCAGCAGATCTTCGAATTCTTCCTCGGTCTCGCCGGGGAAGCCGACGATGAAGGTGCTGCGCAGCGTCAGGTCTGGACAGATCTCGCGCCACTGCTTGATGCGCGCCAGCACGTTCTCGCTGCTGGCGGGACGCTTCATCAGTTTGAGGATGCGCTGGTTGGCGTGCTGGAACGGGATATCCAGATACGGAAGGATCTTGCCCTGCGCCATCAGCGGGATCACCTCGTCCACATGCGGATACGGGTACACATAGTGCAGGCGCACCCAAACTTTCTCGCCCGATTGGCCGCCAAGTTCGCCCATCGCCGCCACCAGCTCGGTCATGCGCGTCTTGAGCGGCTTGCCTCCCCAGAAGCCGGTGCGGTATTTCACATCCACGCCGTAGGCACTGGTGTCCTGAGAGATCACCAGCAACTCCTTCACGCCCGCGTTGACCAGATTCTGCGCTTCCTGCATCACATCGCCGACCGGACGACTGACCAGATCGCCGCGCAAGCTGGGGATGATGCAGAAGGTGCAGCGGTGATTGCAGCCTTCGGAGATCTTCACGTACGCGTAATGCTTGGGCGTGAGGCGTATGCCCTGCGGCGGCACCAGATCCATGTAGGGATCATGCAGTTGCGGCAGATGCGCATGCACAGCATCCATCACCTCGTCGGTAGCGTGCGGGCCGGTGACCGCGAGCACGCTCGGATGCGCCTGCTTCACCACATCGCCCTTCGCACCAAGGCAACCGGTGACGATCACCTTGCCGTTCTCGGCCAGCGCCTCGCCGATCGCATCCAGCGATTCGGCCACCGCGCTGTCGATAAAGCCGCAGGTGTTGACCACCACCAGATCGGCATCCTGATAGCTGCCGGAGATCAGATAGCCTTCGGCACGCAAGCGCGTCAGGATGTGTTCGGAATCCACAGTCGCTTTCGGGCAACCGAGGGAGACGAAGCCGACGCGCGGCGGGGAGATTTTAGTGTTCATTTATAACCTCAATTTCTGGGAACCCCTTCCCCCTCTCAGGGGGAAGGTTGGGATGGGGGGTGAAACTTGGTAAATATTCGCGCTTGGCTTCTACCCCCACCCTAGCCCTCCCCCTGCAAGGGGGAGGGGATAATTATTACTCCGCCATCCAAAAGCCCATCAGCCCGACTGTCGCAACGCCCAGCACAATCAAACCGACTTGCTCCAGCGTGTCGCGCAACTGTGCGCGTTTGTGCAGACCGGGAATCAGGTCAGCCACGGCAACGTAAATCATGCTCGCCGCCGCCAGTGCCAGCAGCGACGGTATCCATGACTGCATGGTCTGTAAGACGAAGTAACCCAGCACGCCGCCCGCCACGGATGCGAAACTGGAAATCATGTTCAACTGGAAAGCCTTGGCACGGCTGTAACCGGAATGCAGCAGGATCGCGAAGTCGCCGACTTCCTGCGGTATCTCGTGCGCGATGATGGCCAGCGCGGTGACGATGCCGAGGTGAGTGTCGGTGAGAAAGGCCGCCGCGATAATGACGCCATCGACGAAATTGTGGAAGGTATCACCCACCATGATCATCATGCCGCTGCGCCCATGATCGTGGGTATGCTCGCTGGCGAGCAGTTCATGTGCTTCACAATGCTCATGGTGGCAGTGCCGCCACAACACCAGCTTTTCCAGGATGAAGAACAACAGTATGCCGAACAGCACCGTGCCGCTCAGGACGGCGACATTGTGCGTGAGCTTGATCGCCTCGGGCAGGATGTTGAGAAACACCGCGCCGAGCATCGCGCCGATGGCATAGCTCACCATCGCACTGAGGTAATGTTGCGCACGCGGATTGAGCGCAAACACTGCTGCGCACACCACACTCAGCACGCCACCACAGATACTGGCGACGACGATCCACAGCAAGATGGTCATGGGAACTATTCAGAAAATCAGGGGCGCGGATTATACCAAAGATGAACTATTCGCCCCAACCTATTCCAGCCAGATGAAGGTCCCCATCCGCCCGGTCACGCCGTCGCGACGATAGGAATAGAACTTTTCGGATTCGCGGTAGGTGCAATGCTTGCCGCCATAGATCTGCGTGATACCCAGCGCGTTGAGGCGCAGACGTGCTAATTGGTAAAGGTCGGCCAGGTATTTCGCCCCCTCTCCCCTACCCTCACTCGGCGCTAACGCGCCACCCTCTCCCGCCTGCGGGGAGAGCGAAGCGAGGGGGGCGGAGCCGGCTGGGGGTGAGGGTTGGGGAGAGAGAGTGCCCGTCAGGGCGAGAGAGGGGGTAAATGCAGCCGCTGCTTGAGGATGAGACGCGACG
>JBDTPM010000398.1:0-8024 GCA_039932695.1 Gallionella sp.
CCGTGCCAGTCTGACCGGGACTATGGTTTTATCAAACCCGTAATCATCTTCGCCGGTATAGGCATCGAATATCTCGCGTGTTGTTCGCTTGCTGGTGATGGGTATGGCCATGTAGACGAGCGTGCCGGTTTTCGGGTGTCCTAATTCAAGCAGCCAGTCATGCTTGTCGCGGACGTCGTGATCGTAGTGGAGTCCATTGGCCTCGATCTGAAATTGGTCGAACATGCGGGAGGTAAAGAAGATGCCCTCGCCGGAATGGTTCGCTGGGTCGGTTGTGAATTTGCCTTTTGAGAGTTCCAGAATGGCCAACCTCGTGTCCGGCAGACCGAGCGCCCCGGTGATCTTTTCAAAGATGCCTATACCGTCATCCAGGACAGCAATGGTCAAGATCCCATCCTTGAGACGCATCAATATGAAGAGATGAGTTCCATTCGAATGGTCGTTCGCGTTGTTGACCATTTCAGTGAAACCATGGTGTGCGATGTTCGCCACATTGTCGGCCAACTCAAAGTTATGGCGGAAGTCGTGATCCCAGATGATGTGCTCGTCTATATTGGGTAACCGGTAGGTGCTTATCACTTCCCGATTGCGGCCCAGCCGGTATGCAGGGCGTGTGCCGCCCGTTGAATCCAGCCAGCCATCTTGCACCAGTTGTTTGAGCGCCTTTGCGGCCGTTACCCGTGAGACATTGAATTCTTTTACAAGATTGTTGGACAGGCTGGTACTGCCGGTAGTGATGGCTTGGAGAGCCCAGCGGCGAACAACATTAAGGTCAAGTTTTGGTTTCATTTTGAGGCGGACCTTGAAAAGCGATCCTGAGGGATTGTAAAGGTGGCTTGGCTAATTGTAAAGAATGTGCAGCGAGATTGTAAGTAAGCTGGATGCCACATGGAAAAGACCACAAATATATAAGCGCCCGGCATGGCCAGCGGCCAGTCGCGAGGATTGTTGACTATGATCAATATGCTCATTCTGTCTCCTGCACAGTTGGCGCAATGTGACCGGAATAATGGTTACAATTGAATCATCTTCTGTGTCCTTAGCGGTACGAAAATATGCCTGTCCAAAACCTGTCCCCCGCCGACCTTCGTCTTACCATCAACCCCGATGCGCTGGGATACGCCGACACTTCCGAATTGCTGGGATATCCGCTGCCATGGATCGGGCAGGAGCGCGCGGAGATGGCTGCCCGCTTCGGGCTGGGGATGGACCAGGCCGATTACAACCTGTTCGTGCTGGGCGAGGTCGGCAGCGGACGTTCGTCGCTGCTGCGTCAGGCGATGCAGGTTGCGGCGGCAAGCCGGCAGGTTCCGCCCGATCTGTGTTATCTGCATAACTTCGATGCGCCGGAGCGGCCGCGTGCGCTGCGCCTGCCTGCGGGGCAGGGGCGTTTGCTGCGGCAATTTCTGGCGCGGATGACGAAGTCGCTGCAGACGGAGATACCGCAACGGCTGGACAGTCAGGATTTCAAGGTCGAGAGCGAGCGCATCGTGAAGACCTACAAATCGGAAGAAGCCAGGGCTTTCGCCGAACTCGAGGCGTTTGCCGAAGTGCGCAGTTTTACGATGCACCGCGAGACCGGCCACATCCTGTTCACCCTGCTGGGAAAAAAAGGGCGCGCCTATACCGAGGACGAAGTGCTGGCGATGCCGAAGAAGCGCCGCGCCGAGATCGAGCAGTACGAGCAGGAACTGCGCGCGGAGATCAACCGTTACTTCGAAAAGACCCGGCCGATGGAGCGGGTGATGAACGAGGCGCTGGCGGCGCTGCGGCGCCAGGTGGTGAAACCGCTGCTGGATCACGAGTTGCAGGAGATCCGCGTCGGATTGAAGAAGCAGATCAAGGACTCGGTGAAACTCGGCGCCTATCTGGATCAGCTGGTGCAGGACGTGCTCGACAATCTGGAGCTGTTCAAGGCTTCCGACACGGACGAGGATATCCGGCGCGAGGCATTGGCCATGGTGCTGTCGCGCTACCGGGTCAATCTGGTGGTGGACAATGACGGCCTGAGCGGCGCGCCGGTGATCATCGAGGATAATCCCCTGTTCCGCTCGTTGTTCGGCAGCATCGAATACCAGTCCGAGAACGATGTGCTGGTGACCGATTTTTCGCGGATACGCGCCGGCAGTCTGCTGCGCGCGCACGGCGGATTCCTGATGCTGCATCTGCGGGACCTGCTGGCCGATCCGCTGGTCTGGGAAAAGTTGCGGCGATTCTTGCGCAGCGGCAGGTTGCAGATCGAGGAGCCGGGCACCGCGTTCGCGCCGATCGCGGCTGTCTCTCTTGAACCCGAGGCGGTGGATGTTGATGTCAAGATCGTCCTGATCGGTTCGCGCGAACAGTATTACGAATTTCAGGAAGCCGACCCGGAGTTCGCGCGCCGCTTCCGCGTCAAGGTGGATTTTGCGGAGAGCTTCTTGTCCAGCGACGCGACGCGCCGCAGTTCGGCGATCTTCGTCGCCCACGCCTGCCGCGATCTCGGGTTGCCGCACTTTTCCGCCGCTGCGGTCGCGCGCCTGCTTGAGGACGGACATCGCGAGGTGGACGATCAATCACGCCAGAGCGCGATCTTCGCGCATACCGAGGCGCTGGTGATGGAGAGTGCGGCGTTGTGTCGCGCGCGCGCCGGCCGGCTGGTTGATACGCAGGATGTAGAATCGGCTCTTGCCGCACGCACTCAGCGCCACGATTATCCCGATCAGCGCCTGCAGGAATCCGTCGCCGAAGGGGATGTGCTGATCACGCTGCAGGGCGGCAAGGTCGGCCAGCTCAACGGCCTGACCCAGGTGGACCTGGGGGATCACCGTTTCGGTTTTCCGCTGCGTGTCTCGGCGCGCACCTTTGCCGGAGAGGACGGCTTGCTCAACATCGAACGCGAGGTGGAGATGTCGGGACCCATTCACGACAAGGGTGTGCTGATCCTGCACAACTATCTGTCGGCGCTGTTCGTCCATAATTCACCGCTCGCGCTGAATGCGGCTATCGTGTTCGAGCAGGAATATCACGGCGTCGAGGGCGACTCGGCGTCGATCGCCGAGTTTTATGCGTTGCTCTCGTCGCTGTCCGGTCTGCCGCTCAAGCAGGGCATCGCGGTCACCGGCGCGCTCAATCAGCATGGCGAGGTGTTGCCGGTGGGCGGAGTCAACGAAAAGATCGAGGGGTATTTCCGCATCTGCGCAAAGGCCGGGCTGGACGGCAGCCACGGCGTGCTGCTCCCCGACCGCAACCGCCGCCACCTGATGCTGGAGCGCGATGTCGTCGATGCGGTCGCCCGGGGTCTGTTCCATATCTATACCGCGGGTCATGTCGGCGCAGGCATCGAACTATTGACCGGATGTCCGTTCGGCATCGCGGACGAATCGGGCGATTATCCGCCGGGCAGCGTGCTGGGCAGTGCCCAGAAGACCCTGATGGACTATCGCCACGCGTTCAATATTTCTCAACACGCCAAGCCGGCGCGCAAGCATCCGGGCTGAGCGCTGTGACGCGGCCCTTGAACTTGTGATTCCCCGCAGTCTTGCTGCGGGGATACGTCCGCTCCTTCCCCTTCAGGGGGAAGGTTGGGATGAGGGTGGTTTTTCCGCAGTCAAGCATAAACTTCCGCTTAATACCCCGCGGTCTTGCCGCGGGGTTGTTCATCACCCGGCCCGCACTGATCTCTACCAAATCACCCGGCTTCAGGCGGACGGAAGAATGGTTGGCATGGATGCAGATGCTCGGCAAACCGCTGCTGATAGGCTTGCCGTTGCTTGCCGTGAATCTGGCGATCATCGGATATTTTGCGGTGCGCGTGGCGTGTGGAGGTGGTGTGGAGGTGGCGCGCAAGGAGCGCCGTCACGGTTGAGCTTCATTCGTTGAAATTATCATTTCGGTCGGCTGATTTGTGCCAAAAGCTGCCAATCACTTTGCATTTTTTATGATTGCACTTTAATCAGTTTCGATTACCAAAAATCACGGCGGATAGTTAGAGAAACATCCGTCCGGTTATAGCTATAAATAACGATATTGGAATAGTTTCTCGAATAGCTTAATTTTGGACGCAGTGTCCAGTTATTGTCCCAATGCCAGTTCGCACCCATATACATGTCAAATAGATGATCCTTGCGTTTGAGTAGAAACGATGCATTGGTCTTGTCATATGCATCCGATTGCAGTCCCAGATTAACGAACAACTCGGTGTTCTCTCCCATTGCAGTTTGTCCGCCCGCGCGCAAGCCCAGCCCGAGCTTGTCGCCATCATCACGGCCACCGCTGGGGTTGGTCAGCGTAATGGGCGCCACATCGTTTTCATTCACCAAAAACAAACTGCCGGACAATGTAGATTGCCCATCCGCCAATACATGCAGCCAACCGGTGCCGAGTGCAGTCTGATCGAAATCGTTGATCGTCATTGCTGGATCGACGTAACGATTATGTCCATACTGCGCGAATATACTTACTTGGTTTGTAGGGCTGTACACATGCCGCCAGTCCGCACTTAAGCCGAAAAAATTGTGGTCGGGCGCTCTCGCCAAGTTATATCTCCCCCCCATTGCTCCGATATGGAAAATATTTGTTTCCCTGTCTGTAAATGCCACGCCTGCCTGGCCATCCAGACTCAGTGTGTCAAAACCGGTATGGGTGTTATTACCGCGTTGGCGCGCATCTGCACCGGCGTACACGCTCCAATTGGCATTCAGGTTGTGGCTGACCTCGCCACCTGTCGCAAGGCTATAATAATTATCAGCTGATTTCAGATTTGTTGGGCTAAGCGGGAACACTGCATTATTTAAATAAGGTACGCTGATCTGCGACTGGCTGGTGGAGTTGTTGACGTTGGTGTCATATCCCAGACCCCCTTCCACATAAGCGCTGAATCGAGTCTGTTTAGCCGCTATGAATCGGGCCTGATTGAACTCTAGTTGTACAGTTATCGCGTTCAGATATTTCTGGATAGTAGCTCGAGCCGCTTCTGTAGGTTTTTGTTCCAATACGGCTTCAAATTCGGTCTTGGCGCGTGGCAGGTCACCGAGTTGATAATAGGCGCGCGCCATATCCAATCGTGCACCGGCATAGTTCGGATCCACCGCCAGCACCCGCTCTAAAGCGAGCGTCGCTTTATCCGGCTTGCCGCTATCCAACGCGGCAATACCAATCAGATAATCAAAGCGCACCTCACCGGAACGATCGTACTCGAGCGGCTCCAGCAGATTATAGGCATCGGCAGGCCTGCCAGCATTCATTAGGGCTTCGGCATCGCGCAGCGGTTTTTCGCGAGCCTCGATCTCGACCGACATGTGAGATTTTTGTTTGGTAGACTGGGGCGCTTTCTGCTCGACTTCTTGCGCATAAGCCCCACTTGCTACTAGCACCAATCCAGCGAACACCCAACCTGCGGTTTCTGCGGATTTCACTACTCCCACCGCAATTCCATATTAGCCTTGGCGTACATAGTATCCGTGGTCAGTCGCACTAAGTTGCGGCCTAAATATGTAGTCAAAATGATGTCCTATGACACAACCTGTATCGGTTAGTCTTTGCGATTATTAATTAACGCTACAGTCCCTTTGCATACCCAATCCCCTTCCCAATCCCCTTCCCAATCCCCTTCCCAATCCCCTTCCCAATCCCCTTCACAATCCCCTTCCCAATCCCCTTCAAAATCCCCTTCCCAACGCCATTCGCAACCCCATTCGCAACCCCATTCGCAACCCCATTCGCAGCCCCATTCGCAGCCCCATTCGCAATCCCCTTCGTAACGCCATTCCCTACCCCATTTTCATTCCCAGTCACAGAGACAGTCACATTATTGTCCACTACCGCATGTTCACGCACTTCCTTTCCTTCCTTCTTCTCACTCTTGGCTTCTTTGGTGGGCCTGTCAGCTACAGTGAAAATGTTGGTGTTAAGAGGTCTTAATTCCGGCATTTGATCAGCCGAACCGGCAAAACCCATCTGGTTGGGCAGTACGGAAATGGTACCTTTATTGGTGGTTATGGTGGTTTCGCCGACATTCACTTTGTTGTAAATGCCAATCGGGACAGACTTCGCCAACAAACTGCCCGGTGTCACCACAAATGTTTCGTGGTCGGTGCCGCGAATCCCGATGACAGTTGAATCAATGGTAATACGATAATTAAGCTTGTTCACCTTCCCGATCAAGCCAGTAATGGCACGAAATCCGCCGCTGAACAGTGAAAAGAAGCTCCTTTCAGTACCATCTTGCTGACCATCAAAGGTGAAAAGGTCTATTTTTAGTTTGGTGTTAGGGCGCATGGCGACGATGCCTCCATCCTCCATCCTGATTTGCGCTGAGGCGGTTTGCGCAGAGTTCAGAGTATCGCCTTCATTGACCGGGTCACCCTTTTGCAGGGTGCGCGTCTGTCCCGCTACGCTGACAATCTCAACACTGCCACTAACGAACTGGGCGTGACCGGCAACCCCCGCGTAGGCCCCCTGATTCATCATGATCATGAACACCAGGAAAATTGCCAAACAGGTAACAATATTTGCTTTATTCATGAACGCACCTCGCTCAGCTTCTATTTCTGAAATTCGGCCAACATAGCCTTTCGGCAAGTTTTCAAAGTAAATTAAAGAATACTTAGTGGCTCAGATAGAATCAATAAATATCTGATTAAAGGTCGATTTATCGGATAGTCGGCAATCGGGTAATCTCTATTTCCACAACTCAAATGGCTCCTTTGGGTCGGTTATCGACGTTCATTATCAAACAAGCCCTCCGATACTTTTCATCTTCTGATGGCCTGCGCAGGGAAAGCCCCGCTTGTATTCCTTCGATGCTCTCAATCCTGCGGGTTTCTTTGCAGGATTGCTCTCCATGCTTTCAGCTTTTGCTCGTATCGGATAGCTGCGTTGGCGGGGCTGGTGGACGGCAGGCGTTGATAGTGCAGCTGCCGGTTTTCGAGCAGGGCAGGCACATGCTTGCGGAAGCATTGTTCAGCCATGCTGCCGTTGAAGAAGATATGCGTGATGCCCGGATGTTTCAGAAAGAATGACGCGAAATCGTTGGGCGAGATCGAGTCTGCATCGATATCGGCATCCATGCTGCTGTGGCGCGTGCATGAGGCGAGCACATCCCAGAGTGCGATGTTGGCGGATTTCAGTATTCGGGTGCGCGCTTCGTAAGGCAGGGCAGGCAGTGCCCCGACCAGTTCTCCCATGATGGGCCAGAAGGCGTTGCGGGGATGTGCATAATATTGTCCCGACCGCAATGATTCCTTGCCCGGCATGCTGCCGAGGATCAGGATGGTGGCGGTGGGGTTTTCGATGGGTAGGAAGCTTTGGATGTGGGGCATATCTTTTTTGGAGTGCGGCGACGTGTCGCCGCCTTTTCAAGGCGCAGACAAGTCTGCGCACTCCATATTAAATCTATTACAGATGCTGCACGAACCAGTCGGCCGCTTTGCTTGCGGCCTGTTGCAGCGTGCCGGGCTCTTCGAACAGATGCGTCGCGCCGGGTATCAGCGCGAGTTTCTTCTCGAAGTTCAACAGCGCATCGGCCTGCTGGTTCAGTTCGATCACGCCATAGTCGGCGCCGCCGACGATCAGCAGGGTAGGCGCAGTCACGCGACCCAGTGCGGCTTCGCCGGCGAGATCGGGTCGTCCGCCGCGCGACACTACTGCGGAGATCTTGTCGCCCATTTTCGCGGCAGCCTGCAAAGCAGCCGCGGCGCCGGTGCTGGCGCCGAAATAGCCGAGATGCAGGTCTTTGGTCTTGGGGTTGGATTGCAGCCATGTAGTCGCCGCAAGCAGGCGTTGCGTGAGCAGCGCGATGTCGAAGCGCGTCTCGTAATCCTGATCTTCTTCGCGCGTCAGCAGATCGAACAGCAGCGTGCCGATGCCGCGTTGCTGCAGCACTTCGGCGACATAGGTGTTGCGCGGACTGAAGCGGCTGCTGCCGCTGCCGTGGGCGAACAGCACCACGCCTTTGGCGGACGGCGGCAGGATCAATTCGCCGTCGAGTTCGATGTTCCCTGCTGGAATATGTACGGCACTCAAGCTGTTCTCCCCATCATCACCGG
>JBDTPM010000399.1:0-4058 GCA_039932695.1 Gallionella sp.
GCCTCAGGGGCATTCAGTCGGATACCCGGCCAGGACTGACCCATGCGTACTTCCCAGCCCTTACGAATTGCTGCGGTATGTTGGAGTACCTCTCTGGGCTATATGTCGGTCGAATTGACGGGCTGGGGAGGAAGGAGGTTGCCGCCTACGCCAACAAGTATCTGCCCAAACGTGACTATGATGCCGAGACGATCCGCGTTCTGTTTGACGCGTTTCGGAACGCTGTCGCTCACCGTGGTATTGCATCAGGCGTGTGGGTTGACCCACACCAAGGCAATCAAGGACGCAGGCTCACATGGAAGGTGCTGGCCGACAGCGTGCGCCCTGCGCTAGAGGTTATCGCAAACCAAGGTGAGATCATATATGACTCGCCTTGGCCATGTCCTTATAGCCATCGTGTACAATATCCATCTCGGGCGGCTTTGGAGGGATATCAGAGACTCCGTAGATGCCTACCTTTCTGATCTTGTCGAGAGCCCGGATATGCTGAAAAACTTTGATAAATGCATGAAGAAGTTGTACCCGCTTTGACCTGCGAAACCAAATCTACAAGCTAATGGGGTCATCCATTAGCCGACCCGTGTCAAGCGAGTAAGCGATTCCATGGCGGCATAAATGCCAAATGTACGGAGTCGAATTGTTTAGATAGATGATGACTCCGGAGCTAATGGGGTTAGTTCAGCTTCACTTTTTTTTCGTGCGGTCGCGGCACGTCACTCGTGTATTGAAATAAGTAGCGACCTTTTCATCCGAGTTGAGAGCTGCCTTTCGTAACTGGTAGCAGCGTGCCACAACCGGCCATCCACGAAACACACAAAATTCAAGACACGCTCACAAGGCGCTGGTTATCCTGGGCAGGCAACAAGGTTGGTTACCGCACAGACCGGCGGCAACATTACGTTTAATCTTCAATTTCTGCAGGAAGCTCCTGCCAACTTAAATGAAGGAATATGATCATGAACAAAAATCAAGTCAAAGGCGTTGCAAAAGACATCGCCGGTAAAGTGCAGGAAGAGGTTGGGAAGCTGGTCGGCAGCAAAGAACAGCAAGTTAAAGGTCTCAGCAAACAAATATCCGGCAAAGCCGAGAAAACCTATGGTGATGCAAAGCAAGTCATCAAGGATGCAAAGAAGGATTTTTGAAGCATTAATGTGATAACAAATGGCCGCTGTGCGCGGCCATTTTCTCGTCAGGCCGCCGTGCGCAATTGCGCAAACAGATACTGAATATTGATTCGGGGAGGACGGTATGCTGGTGACATTTACAACCGATGCCTATGCCGACATCACCATGTTTGGGGATGTCGCGCTTTCCATGTTGAAAATGATGGGACACAGCGCAACCGTGCCCGGCGCTATTCTGGCGGCAGATGTTCCTGTGGCGCTACGCCGCTTGAAAGCCGCTATCGATGCAGAAAAATCCTCGCCGCCCGTTTTGAATGAGCCAGAGGTGAGTATGGCGCATCGAGGGCTGCCTCTAATTAATTTACTTGTTGCCGCAGCAAAATCAGAAAGTAACGTGATGTGGAAATAAATTATCATTCAGAGTTACCACCGCATGCTGTCGGCCAAGCCGGCGGTAGGGATAGTCTTAATGATTATCCAATAACCTCGAAGCGGGTGTAACTGCCATCATCCGGTTTGATCTCAACCCGCTCTACCTGCGCATGTTTCGGGCCGTGGTGCGCCCAGTGCACGAGGGCATCTACTGCGGCGGGTTCGCCCTGCACTGCTGCTTCCACCGTGCCATCGCTGCGGTTACGCACCCAGCCTGAAACCGCCAGGATTTGAGCTTCGCGGCGCATCGAGTCGCGGAAGAACACACCTTGCACGCGGCCATAAATCACGAGGCGCAGCGTCTTCATGATTTCCGCTGAATCATTTTTTCAATAAATCACGAATTTCCCGCAGCAAGACTTCTTGCACTGGTGGTGCAGCGGGTGTCGCATTGGTTTCCTCGGCATTCTTCTTCATCGTGTTGATGGCTTTGATGACCATGAAGATGACCGCAGCAATGATCGTGAAGTCCACCACCGTTTGTATGAATTTTCCATAGCTGATCACAACTGCCGGCGCAGTTATGCTAGCGCCCTGCAGGGTAAAGGCTAATTTCGAGAAATCCACCCCGCCTACCAGCACACCGATCGGAGGCATGACGACATCCGTTACAAAAGATGAAACGATCTTTCCGAATGCGGCGCCGATAATCACCCCGACGGCCATATCAACCACATTTCCCTTGACTGCAAATTCCTTGAATTCCTGAATCATGCTCATGCTTTTCTCCTTGTATGAAAAATGCTAATTGGCCGAGTTCTTTGTTGGTCAGGCGACTGTGATCGCAATTATCCAGTAACGCGCAAATTTTCCCAGTGCCATGAACAGTGCGGCCTGCCACCAGTTAAGCCGCAACCAGCCAGCGGCGAGGCACAGTGCATCACCGATCAGCGGCACCCAGGCGAACAGTAGTAAGGGTGTGCCATAACTGCGCAGTTTTCCGACATGCTTGAGTTGCTGTGTCTGCGGCAGCAGCCAGCCCATGCCGAAGGTCACCATCCCGCCCAGTGTGTTCCCGATGGTCGCGATGAACAGCGCGATCCATATTGTTTCCGGGTAGGCTTTGAGCACTGCGAACAGTGCGGCTTCCGAACCGCCGGGGAGCAGTGTCGCGGCGAGGAAACTGGAGAAGAAGAGGGAGACGAGGCTGGCGGTGTCACTCATATTTTTTATGAAGCCGGACTGGGACTGCAAATGCCGTTATTCCGGCGCAGGCGGGAATGACGGGGT
Organism: Gallionella sp.; assembly: GCA_039932695.1. GTDB lineage: Bacteria > Pseudomonadota > Gammaproteobacteria > Burkholderiales > Gallionellaceae > Gallionella. The sequence continues at coordinate 2,787 of JBDTPM010000399.1, forward strand.
TGTTAGAGCTTGATTGCCGAGAAGATCTTTTTCGCCAAGCTTTCTGTTGCTTGCAACGGGTTCGCGCGGATGGATTTCTCCTGTTCCGCCATCATCAGGAAAAGTCCGTCCATCGTCTTGCGCGTGATGTAGTCATCCAGCCTCGCATCCCGTTCATCAACCAGGCCGAACTTCGCCCCTTTGCCAGCGAACTGGTCATATTTTTCGGCCAGTTTCACTTTCTGCATCGCTTTGCCGACGATGGGCTTGAATTTTCCTGCCAGCGCGGTCTCGGTATTGTTGCGAAAGTATCGGGTCGCCGCATCATCGCTGCCGGTGAGTATGCCCTTCGCATCCGCCACGGTCATTTTCTTGATTGCGCCGACCAGCAGCGTTCTCGCTTCCGGCACAGCGGCTTCGGCGGCACGATTCATCGAAGCGATCAGCTCGTCAGAATATTTTCCCATGCCGAACTTGCGCAATGTCTTGTCAACTTTTTGCAGGTTTTCCGGAAGCGGGATGCGCACCTTGGCGTTGCCGAGGTAGCCGTTCTCCCTGGCGAGATTCGAGACGGCGGTATCTGCGCCTTGGGTGAGCGCCTGCTTCAGACCGCTGATCTGGTCCTTTTTGCTGAAGCTGGAAAGATCGAGCGCGGATGCGTTGCTGGAGACAAATAAAAACGGCACGAGCCAGATACTGCGCATGAGGTTATGAAGCGGCATGGTGAGATTCCTTGAATGATCGTTCAACCTCTGCCATGGCCTCTCCACTTGGACAGGAGCGAGGATTACTTTTTGCGCGGAGCCAGCAGGTCGGTGATCGTGCCTTCGGCGATCTCTGCGGCGAAGCCCAGCGTCTCCGACAAGGTCGGGTGCGGATGGATGGTCAGGCCGATGTCTTCCATGTCGGCGCCCATTTCCAGCGCGAGCACCGCTTCGGCGATCAGTTCGCCGGCATTCACTCCGACAATGCCCGCGCCGAGGATGCGGCGCGTCGTGGGATCGAGCAGTACCTTTGTAGCACCTTCTTCGCGGCCGACGGACAACGCGCGTCCCGAGGCGGCCCACGGGAAATTGGCTTTTTCGTAGGCTATGCCCTGTGCCTTGGCTTGCGTTTCGGTGAGTCCCATCCACGCGATCTCGGGATCGGTGTACGCAACCGAAGGAATGGTCAGCGGCTCGAACGCAGCATGGTGTCCGGCGATGACTTCGGCGGCCACCTTGCCTTCGTGCACAGCCTTGTGCGCCAGCATCGGGTCGCCGACGATGTCGCCGATCGCGTAGATGTGCGGCA
>JBDTPM010000400.1:0-5119 GCA_039932695.1 Gallionella sp.
CCAACGGCAAGGCTTGGGAGCCGCTGTGGGTGGTGGACTTCCCGATGTTCGAATACGACGATGAGGCCAAGCGCTGGAACGCCTGCCACCATCCGTTCACTGCCCCCAAGGACGAGCATCTGCAATTCCTCGAGAGCGACCCCGGGCGTTGTCTGGCCAAGGCTTACGACCTTGCACTGAACGGCTGGGAACTGGGCGGAGGCTCGGTACGTATCCACAAGGAAGCGGTGCAATCGCAAGTGTTTCGCGCGCTCAACATCAGCGCGGAAGAAGCGCAGCTCAAGTTCGGCTTCCTGCTGGATGCCCTGCAATACGGCGCGCCGCCGCACGGCGGGCTGGCATTCGGCCTGGACCGCATCGTCACGATGATGACCGGCGCCGAATCGATACGCGACGTGATCGCTTTCCCGAAGACACAGCGCGCACAATGTCTGCTGACCCATGCTCCGAGCCCGGTGGACGAGAAACAGTTGCGTGAACTGCACATCCGCCTGCGCCAACAGACGCAGACTATGGCGGAGGTCGCCAAGGATTAAGCATGTCGCATGCCTTGCGTCTCTGGTTGTTGGCAGTGCTGCTGTGGCTGCCGCAGCTCGGGGCGGCAGAAGCCGGGTTGCCGGTCATCGCGTTGGCAGACTTACCCGCCGAAGCGCGCGATACGCTACAAGTTATCAAACGGGGCGGGCCGTTCGCCTATGAGCGCGACGGCGTGGTGTTCAAGAATTACGAGCGGGTACTGCCGCAGCAAACGCGCGGCTATTACCGGGAGTACACGGTGAAGACGCCGGGGGCGCGCAATCGCGGTGCACGGCGCATCGTTTGCGGGTCGTTGCCGGAGTGCTATTACAGCGCCGATCACTATCAGACTTTTAAGCGTATTAGGGAGTAGCCATGAACGCACTGGCGCAACATCTGGACAATCCGGAAGAAGCAAGCAGTTATTCTTTGCGATGCAGCGTGGACGAGTTGCGGGATGCCGTCGACGCGGCGGGTTTCGCACTGTTCGATGCCGATCTCAAGGGCGTCAAGGGAAAGCAGAATCTGCTCAATGTCCTGGCGCGAGCCGCCGGTTTCCCGCCCGAGTTCGGCGCGAATTGGGATGCGCTGGCCGATGCGCTGTGTGACCTGTCCTGGCACAAGGCGGCAGGCTATGTGTTGCTGCTGCGCAATTCCAGCGAAACACTCGGTCTATCCGCCAATGACAGAGAGATCGCGCAGGACATCTTTGCCGACACGGTGGTGTATTGGCGGCAGCGTAACAAACCGTTCTGGATATTCTTTTCCTGAAATAAGTCAGGAATATGAAACGTTACAAACAGCCGGTATCGGTGCTGGTGGTGATCTACGCCGCAGACCATTCGGTTGAGCCGGAGAAAAGTAGTCAGTTCAACACAGACCTGAAAGTGCTGCTGTTGGAACGTGCCGATCATCCCGGCTATTGGCAGTCGGTGACGGGCAGTCGCGAACAGGACGAGACACTGGCCGAGACGGCGGTACGCGAAGTGCGCGAAGAAACCGGACTGGATGCAACTCGATACCCGCTGTCCGACTGGCAGATCCAGAATGTCTATGAGATCTACCCGCACTGGCGATTCCGCTATCCGCCCGATATCACCCACAACACCGAGCACGTGTTCAGCCTGGAACTCCCCCGGATCGTCCCCATCCAATTGGCGTCGCGCGAGCACTTGAATTTTCAGTGGCTGCCATGGCAGGATGCTGCCGAGGCGGTATTTTCACCGAGTAATCGGGCGGCGATCCTGCAGTTACCGGAACATGTATGCTGCTGCGCGGAGAAGGATAAATGAATAAATCAAAGGTCTATATAAGGACCGAATTGGGTGACTCACTGCTTGGTGTCCCGTACGGGAATGTCAGCGGTGATGCAAAACGTCTATTGGCGTTGATCGATGGCAGCTCGAGTGTCGAGGCCATAACCGAAAAAGTCCCGCTCAGTGTGCAAGTCCAATTGGAAACAATCTTCGCACAACTTTTGACCGAGGGACTCATCGCCGAGAAAGCCGGATATGCCGATCAGGAAGCGTACCAGCAAGCGTACCAGCAAACCGTGAAGCTTGGATTCCAGTCCAAAGCAGACGATCATGCGCCGAACGAGGTCGAGACCGAGAACAGGCGGCGTATCGATCTAGAGCGTGAGCTGGCGGAGGTGCGTACCCAGCTGTCGGAGTCCAAGGCGCGACAGAGGGAGGTCGAGGCGGTTTGCCGCAGGCTGGAACAGAAAGTTTCCGCCTTTGAGCATGACAGGCTGGTGAAATCGGCTGAAAATTTGCTTCAGCCTCCATTGCAGGCCGATACCGGAGTCGAGTTGCATGATTCACTCGACACTCTGAACGAGTTGAACCAGGCCCTGCTGGATCAGCAGGAGATCCTCGACAGCACGCTCAAGTTGCGCAGTTTCCAGATGCAACTGGACAGCCAGCCACATCAACATGAAATCGAAGTAAAGAAAGAAAAAGAAGCGCACTTGCATCCTGATTACAAGAAGCTGCGGGGACTGGAGTTCTTCAAGGGTTTCGCCAACGCCGAGCTGCTCCACTTCCTGGACATTGCGAAGTGGCAGAAGGGGGAGGCAGGCGATACGATCCTGAATGAAGGTGATATGGGCATGCCTTTCTTTATCATAGTCTCGGGTTCGGTAAAGGTCATCAGGAAAACGAACTTGATGGCTATCCTCGGAGCGGGGGATTTTTTTGGCGAGTTCGCGTATCTGTCAGGGGGCGAACCTTTGCGTTCCGCGCAAGTGGTGGCAGCCGGTGACTGTGAATTGTTGGTGGTTGAACCCATGGATGTTGAATTTTCCTCGGTACAGATGCGCCTGAACGTGGTTGAGGCGTTATTGCGCGGGCAGGTCAAAAGAGCTTTGCTTTCCAGCCGACGTATCGACAACCTGTTGAGCCATATCGATGTACCCGACGGCCATGAACCCCTCTAACGCCATTCAAGTCATTTACGAGCGTCCGGGCTGCTCGACAGCGGAAGCTTGGGCGAAGGCTCCGCGCGAGCCGGACCCAAAGGAAAAGGCGGAACTGATTGCGCGCATCAAGCGCATGTTGATCGAGCAGGATGCGGTGCTGGTGGCGCATTATTATGTGCATCCGGACTTGCAGGATCTGGCTGAAGCGACCGGCGGCATCGTCTCGGATTCTCTGGACATGGCGAACTTCGGCCACCGGCATCCGGCAAAGACCATCGTCGTCGCCGGTGTGCGTTTCATGGGCGAGACCGCAAAGATACTCAATCCGGAAAAACGCGTGCTGATGCCCGATCTGGACGCGACCTGTTCACTGGATATCGGCTGTCCGGCGGAAGAGTTCGCCGCGTTCTGCGATGCCCATCCCGATCGCACCGTGGTGGTATACGCCAATACCAGCGCGGCAGTGAAGGCGCGCGCCGACTGGATGGTGACCAGCTCGATCGCGCTGCCCATCGTCAGGCATCTCAAGGAGCAGGGCAAGAAGATCCTGTGGGCGCCGGACCGTCATCTGGGAGATTACGTCCGGCAGCAGACCGGCGCGGACATGCTGCTGTGGCAGGGTAGCTGCCTGGTGCATGACGAATTCAAGGCGAGTGAATTGCAGGCCCTCAAGGCGCAGCATCGCAACGCCAAAGTGCTGGTACATCCGGAATCTCCCGCGTCAGTGATCGCACTGGCCGACGTGGTCGGCTCCACCACGCAACTCATCAAGGCAACACAGCAGCTGGCGGCAAACGAATTCATCGTCGCCACCGACAACGGCATCCTGCACAAGATGCGCACCCTGTCACCGCACAAGACATTCTTCGAAGCCCCGACTGCTGGTAGCGGCGCGACCTGCAAGAGCTGCGCGCACTGCCCGTGGATGGCGATGAACGGTTTGATCAACCTGGCGGAAGTATTGGAGTCCGGCAAGAACGAGATACATGTCGATCCGGGGATCATCGCGCGAGCCGTGTTGCCAATACAGCGCATGCTGGATTTTGCGAAGCAGATCAATCTGCCGACTCGGGGGATAGGGAACGCGTAGCGGGCCGTCATTACCGCGCTGCGTGTGTTGTTGGGGCTTTAGCTCCTTACAACCACGGCGTACCCCTTGCGGGTGCAGGCGGGAATCCGGCAACTCCCTCTCCCCTTGTGGGATAACCAGCGACTTGGACATCGTTTTTTGATGGCCTAGTCGAATGGCTAGTTGTTCCATCAGAGGGTTGGGGAGAGGGGGAGTCAAAATCAACTTCGCCGGGGGTAGCCCGGCAGCTAGTCACTTTCTTTTGCTTCGCCAAAAAGAAAGTAACCAAAGAAAAGGCGACCCCGGTTTACCGCCCTTCGGGTTCCCTGCGTTGCTCGACTGGTCAGGCTTCCTCATAAACTCGCACGATCCGCTACGCGGCCACGTGCTCAAACATATTCGTCAGAATTCCCTGACCAGCCTCCGCTACTCGGCGGCGCACAGGGGAAGAAAATCAAAAGCCGGAATCGTAGGGTGGGCAACAAGTTGCCCACCGATTATTGAATGACCGCGTGGGCACGATGTGGCCACCCTACCAGGCTGGAGCGCTGGACTTCCGGGCTTTGGTGAATACAAGCAAGCGGTAGTCGATTGTCAATAGCGGACCGATGCTGATGAATTGTTGTCTATTGCAATAGTGCGGATGGCATTAACGACACGGAAACAAGCCCAAGGCGATTTTCCAAAAAAATTCTGTAATTGTATTTCTTACCGGGCTTCACAACGATTTCCCTCTCGTAATAGGTGCTAGGGTTCAGAAATAGTTTTCGTTCGAGTGTCAGAATGTAATCTCCTGGTTGCATATGCAACACTAAGCCATCTGAATCATCAAAGCTTGCGACGGCATCGCCATCAATACTTAGCACTACACTGCCAGTGATGATCCCTCTATCCCTTACGATATGTACCTCAACAGTTCCTTCATTCGATCGAGAGAACTTAGCATAGTCGGGATACAAGTTCTGCGATGGGATGGATTTGGATTTGCCAAAAGATACTGGGTCTGTTGAACAAGCAGACAACGTGATAGCAAATGCGATAATAAGTAAAGCTTTCATAACATTTACCCCAAAATGTAGCCGCAATGTCGTGACGCAATATTTCGATACGATCGT
>JBDTPM010000401.1:0-5365 GCA_039932695.1 Gallionella sp.
GCAAGGATAACAATGGTGAGTTCTTTTATATCCTCACCAAGTTCATCGATTACAGCAAGCAGAACCCGAAGATATACGGGGATCTTACCGCCGAGATGGAATCGGATAAGGATATCGCGCTGATGCTCGCCGGGATCGGCAAGATGGCAAGCCGGCTCAGCACCTCACTCAAGATATACCCTGAAAACATGCTGGTTTCATACAATCCTAATTGGCCGGTGACGGAGGTCAAAAAGCTGCTGCACTCGCTCAAGGAGAACGATCAGGATTGGTGCGAGGTGTTCTTTGAATATCTGATCTATGTGATGGGCAAGAAGGCTTAAGGACACCGCTAAAAATCCAGATTTCATCTCAACTGCTGCGTTGCGGGAAAAATTTCTTGCTTACATATCATGCATATGCGGCGCGGCGAAATTTTTACCGCGCCTTGCATTTGAGCGAACTCTGAATTTTTAGAGGCATCCTTAAAGCATAAAACCGTGAAATGTGAAACGTAGAACCGTTTCACCTTTCATCTTTCACCGCTCATCACCTTAAGCAGCACCAGCACCGCGCCGCTGCCTCCCCGGCTGGGCGTAGCGTCGCAATATGCCAGCACCTGTGGATGCTGGGTGAGCCAGTGGCGGGTCAGTTTGCGCAACACCGCCTCTCCATCCCGGCTGTTCGTTCCTTTTCCATGTATCACCAGAACGCAGTGCATCTCCTGCTGTGCCGCTTCATGCAGGAAACCCTGCAACAGTTTTCGTGCCGCATCGCGGTTGTTGCCATGCAGGTCGAGGCTGTCCTGGACCGGCCACACACCGCGCCTGAGCTTGCGCAAATCCATGCGCGACAATCCATTGTGCAGATATTCAGCCGGGGCGTCTTCCGCCCCGAAATCAGAAAAGGTGTCGGATATCGCCGTCACTGAACCAGCGGGCCGCAGCAAAGGCTTGCGCGGCGGGTTTTGCGGATTGATCCGGTTTTGATCCGCCAGCGGCCTTACTTCGCCGACTGCCGCGCGGAACAGTGCGGCATCGTCTGGTTTGACATGGTCAGTTGGATCTGCCGAAAACTTCTTCACATCGCTCCTGCTTGTTCACAGCTGGTTGAAAACCTTATTGACCTTTACATAATTCATGACGATTACGCGATTTAATGTAGGGTGCGCCGTGCGCACCATGGTGCACTAAAAGTAGGCAATCCGCAGCCAACCAAAGGTTGGGCGGAATTGACACCGTGAAACGCACCCTGCGAGGTGCGGAGACTTTGTCTTCAATTATGTAATCCCCAATAGTCTGTGAAGTTCTCTTGCTAAATCTTGCCCAACGAAGCAAGATACTTGTCCGCATCCAGCGCCGCCATGCAACCCGTCGCCGCGCTGGTGACAGCCTGGCGGTAGATCTGATCCTGCACATCGCCCGCCGCGAATACGCCTGAAATGCTGGCTGCCGTGGCATTTCCTTTGGAGCCACCCTGAGTCTGGATGTATCCGTTGATCATTTCCAGTTGACCGGCAAAGATGTCGGTATTCGGCTTGTGGCCGATGGCGATGAACACACCCTGTAGTGGGATGTCCTTCTTCTCTCCGTTCTGCACAAGCTTGACGCGCATGCCCGTGACGCCGCTGGCATCACCGAGCACTTCGTCCAGCGTGCTGTTCAGTTGCAGCGTGATCTTCCCTTCATTCACTTTTTTCATAAGGTGATCGACCATGATGCGCTCGGCGCGGAAGGTCTCGCGTCGATGTACCAGCGTGACATGTTTGGCGATGTTGGACAGGTACAGGGCTTCTTCCACGGCGGTATTGCCGCCGCCGATCACCGCCACATCCTGACCGCGATAGAAGAATCCGTCGCAGGTCGCGCAGCCGGAAACACCGCGCCCCATAAAGGCTTCCTCGGAAGGCAAACCCAGATATTGAGCCGAGGCGCCGGTGCAGATGATCAGCGCGTCGCAGGTGTAGCTGCCGGCATCGCCTACCAGCAGGAACGGTTTTTGTTGCAGCTTGGCGGTGTGGATGTGGTCAAAGATGATCTGCGTGTTGAAGCGTTCCGCATGCTTTTGAAAACGCTCCATCAGTTCGGGTCCCTGCACCCCCATTGCGTCGGCAGGCCAGTTGTCCACGTCGGTGGTGGTCATCAGCTGTCCGCCCTGCGCCATGCCGGTGATCAATACAGGATCGAGGTTGGCGCGCGCGGCATAGACTGCAGCGGTATATCCGGCAGGGCCGGAGCCCAGGATGATGAGGCGATGATGTTGTACGGGTTTGTCCATGACCTGAATCTTTCTGTTGGCTGAAAGCATGGAATTTACCAGTAGTAACGGCTGTCTGTCGAGCATCCATCAGGTAGAATCCAGTTACTATGAAAGTCAATCATGTCATTCCAGTGCTGGCAGTGTGTCTCGCTTCATTTTCAGCCCGGGCCGCCGAGCTGCCTGGTATACCCGGATTCATCGATGAGATGATTGCCAGGCATCAATTCAAGCGCGCAGAACTGGAAAGCGCGTTTGACCGTGCGCAGCATCTTCCGTCGGTGATCGAGATCATATCGCGCCCGTCGACTGCCAAGCCGTGGCTGGAATATCGCGCATCCTTCGTCAATCCGGAGCGCATTAAATTCGGTTTGAAATTCTGGCAAAAATACCCGCTATCCCTGCAACGGGCTGAACGGGAATTCGGCGTGCCGCAGGAGATCATCGTTGCGCTGATCGGTGTAGAAACCATCTATGGTCAGGATGCGGGTACGTATCGCACCCTGGATGTTCTGACTACGCTTGCGTTCGATTATCCCCGTCGCCAGGAATTTTTTCGCAGCGAGCTGGAAAATTATCTGTTGCTGGCGCGCGAACAGCAGTTCGACTTGCTTTCCATCCGCGGCTCATATGCCGGAGCGATCGGTATCCCGCAATTCATGCCGAGCAGCTATCGCAACTATGCGGTGGATTACAACGGCGATCACATAATAGATCTGCTGCGCGAACCCGGAGATGCGATAGGCAGCGTCGGCAACTACCTGAAGAGTTATGGCTGGACCAACAGCGTCCTTGTCGCAGTACGTGCGCAGATCGTCGAAAAACACTGGGTCGGCGAGATCTCCGCCCCGCGCACCCTTGCGGACTGGTCTGCGGTGGGTATCGTGCCCGGTGAAAAGTTGCCCCAGGACCAGCCTGCGCGCCTGCTCGATTTCACGGTGGCGGAGGGCAAGGAATTGTGGCTGGTATTCAATGATTTCGAGGTCATCACGCGCTACAACAATAGTGATTTTTACGCGATGACGGTATTCCAGCTCGCTGAGGAACTGAAAGCTGCACGCAAGACTAGCGCAGCAAGGTGACGCGCCGCGCGCCGTCGTAGTTGCGCCGCCAATGGTCCTCCGTAATGTTTTCGACGCGAACGCTCCCGCCCTTGCTGGGTGCATGGATAAAGCGGTCGTCTCCCAGATAGATTCCGACATGTGAAAACTTGCGTTGCAGCGTGTTGAAAAAGACCAGGTCTCCGGCATGCAGATCTTTGCTGCCGACCGGTTTGCCGACGTGGCTGATTTTACCGGTGCTGCGCGGCAAGCTGATACCCAGCGAATGCAGGTACACATGACCGACAAAGCCGCTGCAATCGAAGCCGGAAGAGGGAGAATTCCCGCCATATTTGTACGGTGCTCCGACCAGACTCCTGGCATAGGTCGTCAGGCTGCCGACAGTGCCATGCTGTACCTGCACATAGGCCTTGCCCGTTGCGCAGGCACCGAGCACCAGTATGGATAACATCAGGATGAGTTTCATGACCTGAATATAACCCAGATTGTCCATTAGGCGGAATGTGCGCAAAACCCCATCTATGCCCCCTCGCAAGCTCTCCCCGTTATCAGGGGGAGAACCGAACCCGCTCCCCTGACTGCAGAAGGGTCGCTGCGCAGCAGCGGGGAACCCGCTGGCGTACCCCTTGCGGGTACAAGGGGAGGTTGGGAGGGGTTTGTGGTTAATCGACAATCTGGATTTAATGTACAGATGTCACGCTTGTAAAGGGGACTTCCGGCAGAAGGATGGAAAAAACGCCCGCAAGGACGTTTGTCCTTGCGGGCGCATCGTGTATCGGATGGGCGATTATTTCTTCATCGGGCAGGTATTCATGCCGAAGATTGCATAACCAGGACAAAAGCCGATCACGCCGGTCAACAGCGGAACGACGCCGATCCAGCCCCACATGCCGACTGTTCCGGTGGCTGCAAGCGTGATCAGAGCCAGGCCGACTATAACGCGTAATGCTCTATCGATGGTTCCTTCGTTGACTTTCATTTTGAACTCCTTGGAATAGATTGGGGAAAGTGCAGGTTAAAGGATATTCGCCTGTTTGTCTGTGATAAAAATCACATAGGGACATCTCTAAAAATTCGTCACACCGGCGAAGGCCGGTGTCCAGCCTTTTGAGATAATGGATTCCGGCCTTCGCCGGATAACCAGCGACTTAGCGAGCGTTGTTTGCCCGCTTATAACCAACCATTTGGCAACCGTCTTTTGGTTGCTTAGTGGGATGGCTAGTTGTTTCTTCAGTCGAATGGCTAGTAGTTTCATCAATGACGAAATGTGAATTTTTAGAGGTGCCCATAAGAAAATCGTGGACGCAATTCAGACACCTGTCTCGCTAAAGTTCGGCGAATCTTTTAAGTGCTGCCGAATCGGTGATGTCGATCTGTTCGCGTCCCAGTTTGACCCAGCCTTGTTCGGCAAAGCCCTTGAGCAAACGACTGACGATCTCACGCGCGCTGCCAAGCTCATCGGCCAGGACCTGATGGGTGGCGTGGATAGGGCTGGGCTTGTTGATCAGGAGATTCGCCAGGCGCTGGTCGAGCTTTTGGAAAGCCACGGCAGAAACCAGTTGCATCAGGTCGGTGAGCCGGTCAGAAAACAGGTGGAACACATAACTGCGAAACGCTTCCTGTCTGCCGAGCAGGGTGTGGAACGCAGCGGCCGGCAGCAACACCATCTCCATGTCCTGTTCGGCGATGCCGCGCGCGTGATAGCGCGTGTGCCCGAGCAGACAACTGCTGGTAAGGATGCAACTCTCGCCCGGAATCACGCGATACAGTTGCAACTCGCGCCCGTTCGGAGCGGCCTTGATGACGCGAATGTTGCCGGACAGCAGCAGCGGAAAGCCCTGGCAAGGCTGGTTTTCGTCGAACACCACCGTTCCTGCCGGGAGATGCATCACGCTTGCCGCAGCCATCAGTTCTGCCTGGTCTGCGCCGGACAGTTCGCGCAACATGGGATATTGCTGCAACAGACGGGATTGTGTGTGGTTGTCTATCATCCTAAGCTAGTCAAGAGCTGGTTTGACATGAAGCAAGCTAACCCCTCCCGGCCTCCCCTTGTCAGGGGAGGGGCAGGT
>JBDTPM010000402.1:0-2512 GCA_039932695.1 Gallionella sp.
CCATCATCACCTTTCTGGATTCCGGCGATTTCATTCCGGTCATCGCGCCGATCGGTGTATCGCCGGATGGCGAAACACTGAACATCAACGCCGACGTGGTCGCGGGCAAGCTGGCCGAAGTGCTGCATGCTGAAAAACTGGTGCTGCTCACCAACACGCCGGGTGTGCTGGACAAGGATGGCAATCTGCTGACCGGCCTGACCCCGAAGCAGATCGACGACCTGGTCGCGGATGGCACGCTGTCCGGCGGCATGCTGCCCAAGATCGGCTCGGCGCTGGACGCCGCGCGCGGCGGGGTGCGCTCGGTGCACATCATCGACGGTCGGGTGCAGCATGCGCTGTTGCTGGAAATATTGACGGACGAGGGTGTGGGGACGTTGATCAAAAGCAAATAGCTTCCCCGTAGGAGCCAGCTTGCTGGCGAATAACGAGCGTAGCGAGTTTTATAATAATCGCGAGCAAGCTCGCTCCTACAAGGCGTAATCTGCGGACAAATAAAAATGACAAATCCGCTGTGGATTTTTGATCTGGATAACACGTTGCATAACGCGACGCCGCACATCTTCCCGCACATCAACCGCAGCATGACTGCGTATCTGCAGGAACATCTGCAGCTGGACGAAGCGGCGGCGAATGATTTGCGCATGCATTACTGGCAGCGTTACGGCGCGACCTTGAGTGGACTGATGCGCCATCACGGCACCGATCCGAATCATTTTTTGTGGCATACGCATCAGTTTCCCGACCTCGATCGGATGGTGTTGCGCGAACCGCGTTTGCGCCATGTGTTGAAGGCTCTGCCGGGCAGGAAAGTGGTGTTCTCGAATGCGCCGCAACATTACGCACATGCAGTGCTGAAGCTGTTGCGAGTGGATGATCTGTTCGACGATGTGATGGCGGTTGAGCACACGCGTTATCGTCCAAAACCAGATGTCTTCGGCTTCATGCGCTTGTTGAAAAGTCATCGTGTGAAAGCGGCACAATGCGTTATGGTGGAAGACAGCCTGGAGAATCTGCAAGCGGCCAAGCGGCTGGGGATGCGCACCGTGTGGGTAAATGCAGGCAACAAGAGTACGCCGAGTGTGGATGTGAAGATTCGGGATGTGATGCAGTTGCCTAGGGTAAAAGGTCTATGGGGTTAGGTGAAAACCCCCTACAGCTCCCCCTTGTCATAACCAGCGACTTGGCTATCGTCTTTTGATAGCCTAGTCGAATGGCTAGTTGTCTTAATCAGGGGGCAGTTTGGCGACAAATAGCAAGGCCGCGCTCCTCCCCTGTCAAGGGGGGTTGGGAGGGGTTAGGGTTTTACGTGGCTTCAGAGCTGTTTAGTAAATAAAGCGAGGCAAAACATGGCAAGCAAACCGGGCGAAAGAAAATTACAAATCCTGCAAACCGTCGCCGAGATGCTGGAGCAGCCCAAGAGCGAGAAGATCACCACCGCAGCGCTGGCCGCGCGGCTCGACCTCTCCGAAGCGGCGCTGTACCGCCACTTCGCCAGCAAGGCGCAGATGTTCGAGGGGCTGATCGAGTTCATCGAGCAGACCGTGTTCGGCCTGATCAACAAGATCACCCAGGACGAAAAGAGCGGCCTGAAGCAGATCGAGGCGACCATCGCGATGCTGTTCAACTTCGCGCAGAAGAATCGCGGTATGACCCGCGTGCTGATCGGCGACGCGCTGGTGAACGAGGACGAGCGCTTGCAGCAGCGCATCAACCAGTTGCTGGATCGCATCGAAGCCACGCTCAAGCAATCGCTGCGCATGGCCGCGACACAGGGCGAGTTGGGCGAGGCCGTGGATGTGGGTGCCCACGCCAACCTGCTGGTGTGCTACGTGATCGGCCGCTGGACCCAGTTCGCCAAGAGCGGTTTCGCCCGCGAACCGATGGCGCAGTGGCCGGCGCAGTTGGCGATTTTGTTGCGCAAATGAGTATGAAGAAAAAATTTAACTCCGTTTCCTTGGATACACGAAAAAGGAAAGTGACATGAGTACCGTGAAAGTATTTTGTGTTTTTTGCTTGGTAATGGCGTTCGGCCCGGATGCTGATGCATCTATTATGTGTGGACTCGACAAAAATTGGATCGAGGAGGCTTTATTGCGAGATGGAAAAACAATTGAGGTGAAGCGTGAGGTTGAATTCGTTATGACTAAAAGTGGCGAACTCTCACAAATGTTTCATTGCTGGCCAACAACTTATTGGCTTAAGTTCAAGCACCCTAAAACTGGAAAAACAATTAAATGGCAGGGAGAACCTCATTTTGAACCCGTCTTGCTAGACTTTGTAAACGATGTTCCATATTTAGTAATTTACGGACAACCAGATCAGTCAAATATGAATAAATATGGTTGCCCGGATACTCCTTATATATTTCTCAGATACGATGAGCAAAATAACGAATGGGAGCACCTTCAACAAGGTCAGATTCCACGAGAATTAAAAGATGCGAATCTTGCCCCTAGTTACGATGGAACATACATGCCTCGGGACGATCATCATCCGTCGCCCCAAATTG
>JBDTPM010000403.1:0-6533 GCA_039932695.1 Gallionella sp.
CCCGCCATCACCAGTATTTCCTTGTTCGCCAGCAGGATCTTCTTGCCGGCACACGCTGCCGCCAGCGTGGGCTGCAAGCCGGCCGCACCGACGATGGCGGCCATCACTGCATCGACCTCAGGCATCACGGCTACATGCTCAAGCGACTCCACACCAGTCAGAATTTCGGTGTTCAAGCCTGCTGCACGCACCTGCTGCCGCAATTGCATCACAGCCCCTTCATCCAGCAACACGGCATAACTCGGCTTGAATTTCAGGCATTGTTTGTACAGCAGATCGGACTGCCGGTTCGCCGTCAGCGCAAACACCTGGAATCTGTCGGGATGGCGAGCCACCACGTCCAGCGTGCTGGTGCCGATACTGCCGGTGGAACCCAATATGGTGATGCGCTGCATGGCGATCTATCTTAACTGCTGCATCAGGATCACCAGCGCTGCGAGCGGCAAGGTCGAGGTCAGTGCATCGATGCGGTCCAGCAGTCCGCCGTGTCCAGGCAGCAGTGCTCCGCTGTCCTTTACCCCGGCCTGGCGCTTGATGGCCGACTCGAACAGATCGCCGATCACCGCCAGACCTACCCACCACCAGGAAGCCAGCAGCAGTATCGGCAACACTGCACGCTGATTGAAATCAGGAGCGAAGCGCCATACCAGCACCACATAAACCGACACACCCAGCATCGCTCCCGCGACGCCTTCCCAGGTCTTGCCCGGACTGATTCTGGGAGCGAGTTTGTTCTTGCCGAATCTCCGTCCGGCGAAATAGGCCGAGATATCCGCGACCCATACCAGCCCCATGATGAACAACAATAGCCAAGGGCTGATGACACGAAGATCCATCATCGCCAGCCCGGTGGGTATCAGCACCGCCCAACCGGTCAGCGCCATCACTAGCGGCTGTTCGACTTTCCAGGATGTTATCAGCCATGTCGGAACGATGATCAGCCACAGCAGCGCTGACACGGCATAGACCTGCAAATGCACCAATCTCCGCTGCTCGAAGGAATTCGAGGCATCGAACCAGACCATGCCCAGCATCATCAGCAACGTCAACCACCAGAACAGGTTGGCTTTCGAACCGCCTAGCCTGGACAATCTTGCCCATTCCGAAGTCCCCTGTAATACCAGCAATATCACCAGCGTTGACCATCCGGCAGCAGGCAGCGCAAACAGCGCCATCAAAAACACCAGCAGCAAAATGACCGCGGTGATCACACGGGATCTAAGCATTGCCGCCTCCTGCAGACTGCCGTTCTTGCAACTGTTCGCTGGTCCGGCCAAAGCGCCGCTCACGCTGCTGATACGAGGCGATCGCCGTATCCAGTTCCTTGCGTCCGAACGCAGGCCAAAGGGTATCGGTGAAATAAAGTTCGGTATAGGCCAATTGCCACAACATGAAGTTGCTGATGCGCTGCTCGCCGCCGGTGCGTATGAACAGATCCGGTTCGGGTGCATCGCTCATCGACAGGTAAGAATGCATATCTTCCTCGCTGAAAGTCTGCGCGAGTTGCGGATGTTCTTTGAGCATGGATTTGACGGCCTGCATCACATCCCAGCGTCCGCCATAGTTCGCCGCGATGGTCAGCGTCAGTGCGGTATTGGCCGCGGTAAGCTGCTCGGCATCCCGCATGGTCTGCTTGAGCTTTTCGTCGAAACGGCTGCGATCGCCGATGATCTTCAGGCGGATATCGTTCTCGTGCAGTTTGGCGACTTCGCGCTCCAGCATCTTCAGGAACAGCGTCATCAGGAAGGAAACTTCGTCGGCAGGGCGCCGCCAATTCTCGCTGCTGAAAGCGAACACCGTCAGATAGCCCACGCCCAGCTCGCGGCAGGCCTTCACCACCCCGCGCAACGCCTCTACTCCGCGCTGATGCCCTGCCACACGCGGCATGAAGCGCTGTTTCGCCCAACGCCCGTTGCCATCCATGATGATGGCGATATGACGCGGGACTGCGGAAGCGTCGGGTATGACAGCGGTAGAGCTTTGAAATAACGCCATTAGGAAGCCTTGTCAGGAGAATAAGCGGGTAGCTTGTAGCCTGTAGCTGGTAGCAAATCCAATCCAGCTACTCGCTACCGGCTACAGGCCGCAGTTAAACCGCCATCAGGTCCGCTTCTTTGGCAGCCAGTGCCTTGTCGATCTCGGCGACGAAGCGGTCAGTCAGCTTCTGGATCTCGTCCTGTGTATGACGCTCCTCGTCCTCTGCGATCTCTTTTTTCTTGAGCGCGTCCTTCAGCGTATTATTGGCATCGCGGCGAATATTCCGCACCGCTACTTTGGCGGTCTCGCCTTCGGCCTTGATCACCTTGATCAGATCGCGGCGGCGCTCCTCGGTCAGCATCGGCATCGGTACGCGTATCAGATCGCCGTTGGTGGCGGGATTCAAACCAAGGTCGGAATCGCGGATCGCGCGCTCGACCGGCCCGACCATGTTCTTTTCCCAAGGCTGCACACCAATGGTGCGAGCGTCGATCAGCGTGACATTGGCCACCTGGGTGATCAGCGTCGGATTGCCGTAGTACTCCACCATCACATGGTCCAGCAGACCGGTATGCGCTCTTCCGGTACGCACCTTGCCCAGGTCGGCTTTCAGTGCATCGAGCGACTTGTTCATCTTTTGTTCGGTCGTTTTTTTGATGTCAGCAATCACGGTTTCCCCCTGAGTCAGTCAACATGCACCCTAATCAACGTGAACCAGGGTACCCTCGCCTTCGCCCAGCACCACGCGCTTCAGCGCGCCGGGTTTGAAAATACTGAACACGATGATCGGCAGCTTCTGATCGCGGCACAACGTCAATGCCGTCGCATCCATCACCTTGAGGTTCTTGCTGATCGCCTCGTCAAAGCTGAGGCTCTCGTAACGGGTCGCTTTGGGATCCTTCTTCGGGTCGGCGGTGTACACGCCATCCACCTTGGTCGCCTTGATCACTACCTGGGCTGACATCTCCACACCGCGCAGCGCGGCAGCCGTATCGGTGGTGAAGAACGGATTGCCGGTGCCCGCGGCGAAGATCACGATCTTGCCGTCTTCCAGATAGCGCAACGCCTTGTTGCGGATGAACGGCTCGGCGACCTGCTCCAGGTTCAATGCAGACTGCACACGACAGTCCAGCCCCGCACGTATCATCGCATCCTGCAGCGCCATCGAATTCATCACCGTGGCCAGCATGCCCATGTAATCGGCTGTCGCCCTGTCCATCCCGGCGGCAGCCGGAGCCAGGCCGCGAAAGATGTTGCCGCCGCCGATCACGATCGCCACTTGCACACCCAAACCGGCCACTTCGGCGATCTCGGCCACGATGCGTTCGATCACTACCTGATTGATGCCGTAACTGTCGTCACCCATCAGCGCTTCGCCGCTGAGCTTGAGCAAAATGCGTTTGTAGACGGGCGGCTTCATCGGGATCAACCCTGTGCAGCCGCTACCGCAGCAGCGACTTCAGCCGCATAGTCCTCGACTTTCTTCTCGATACCTTCGCCCACCACGAACATCTGGAATGCCGAGACGGATGCGCCTTGGCTTTTCAGCAACTGTTCGATGGTCTGCTTGCCGTCTTCTGCCTTGACGAACACCTGGCCCAGCAAGGTCACTTCCTTGAGGAACTTCTGCACCGTGCCGTCGGCGATCTTTTCCAGCATCGCATCGGGCTTGCCTGCCTCGCGCGCCTTCTCGATCGCGATGCGGCGTTCGGTTTCGATCTCCACCGGGTTTACGCCGGCAGCATCGATAGATTTCGGCTTGCTGGCGGCGATATGCATGCAAAGATCACGGCCCAGCGCATCGTTGCCACCGGTGAAATTCAACAACACGCCGATCTTGCTGCCGTGCATATAGCTGGACAACTTGCCGGTACTGGTCGAGTAACGCTCGATGCGTCGGATGCTGACGTTCTCGCCAAGCTTCATCACCAGCGCCTTGCGCGTTTCCTCCACGGTACCGGAACCGTTGACGATAGGCATGCCGGACAAGGCCGTGATATCGGCAGGATCTTTCTGCGCCACGGTCTGCGCGACATTTTTTGCGAACGCCACGAAATCGTCGTTCTTCGCGACGAAGTCGGTTTCGCAATTCACTTCCACCACGGCACCGACTTTCCCGTCCGGAGCGATGAAAGTGCTGACCACGCCCTCGGCAGTCACGCGCGATGCGGCCTTGCTGGCCTTGGCACCGCTCTTGATGCGTAACTGTTCTTCAGCGACCTTGAAGTCCCCATTGGATTCAACCAGCGCCCTTTTACATTCCATCATGCCGAGACCGGTTGCCTCGCGCAGTTCCTTTACCATGCTTGCAGTAATTTCAGCCATCTTCTACCCCATAGATAATATTCAATAAGACTTCTTGATTCGATACAGCTCAGTCCGTTACGGCACCCTTGCTTGCCGTCGACACCAGCTTGGCATATTTCGCCAGCACACCGCGCGTATAGCGTGGTTCGGGCGGTTTCCATGCGGCGCGACGCCGTTTCAATTCGGCATCGTCAATGTTCAGTTGCAGTAATCGCGCATCGGCATCGATGGTGATGGAATCACCTTCGTTTACCAGCGCGATATTCCCGCCCACCGCTGCTTCCGGCGCAACATGCCCGACCACCATCCCCCAGGTGCCGCCGGAGAATCGCCCGTCGGTGATCAGGCCGACCGATTCGCCGAGGCCTGCACCGACGATCGCGGAAGTCGGCGACAACATCTCGCGCATGCCGGGTCCGCCCCTGGGACCTTCGTAACGGATGATGATCACATCGCCCGCATTGATCTTCCGCGCGAGGATCGCTTCCATGCACTCTTCTTCGGATTCGAACACCCGTGCAGGCCCGGTGATCTTGTGCAGCTTGATGCCGGTGATCTTCGCCACCGCGCCTTCCTGCGCGAGATTGCCTTTCAGGATCGCAAGGTGTCCCTGCGCATAGACAGGGGCATTCCACGGACGTATCACATCCTGATCCTCTCTAGGCTCTGCCGGAACGTCCTTCAGCACATCCGCGATCGTCTGGCCGGTGATGGTCAGCGCATCGCCATGCAACAAACCATGCGCGAGCAATATCTTCATCACCTGAGGGATGCCGCCCGCCTTGTGCAGATCGGTAGCGACATATTTTCCGGACGGCTTCAGATCGCATAACACCGGCACACGTGCGCGTATGGTTTCGAAATCATCGATCGTCAGCGTCACCTGCGCGGCATGGGAGATCGACAGCAGATGCAGCACCGCGTTGGTGGAACCGCCCACCGCCATGGTCACCGCGATCGCATTCTCGAACGCCTTGCGCGTCAACAACTGGCGAGGCAGGATCTGCTTGCGGATCGCATTCACCAGCACTTCGGCGGACTTGGCAGTGCTCTCGGCTTTTTCCAGGTCTTCCGCTGCCATCGTGGAGGAATACATCAGGCTCATGCCCATTGCCTCGATGGCCGAAGACATCGTGTTCGCGGTATACATGCCGCCGCAGGAACCAGCGCCGGGACAGGCATGACGTTCGATCTCCATCAGTTCTTTTTCGTCGATCTTGTTTGCAGTGTATTGACCCACAGCCTCGAACGAACTGACGATGGTCAGGTCGCGGTCATGGTAGTGGCCGGGCTTGATCGTGCCGCCGTAGACGAAGATCGCCGGGATGTTCAACCGTGCTATCGCGATCATAGCGCCCGGCATGTTCTTGTCGCAACCGCCGATCGCGAGCACGCCGTCCATGCTTTGGCCGTTGCACACGGTCTCGATCGAGTCTGCGATCACCTCGCGCGACACCAGCGAATATTTCATCCCCTCGGTGCCCATCGAGATGCCGTCCGAGATCGTGATCGTGCCGAACACCTGCGGCATCGCACCGGCTTTTTTCAACGCCGCTTCGGCGCGCTCGGCCAAAGCGCCGATACCCTTGTTGCAGGGTGTGATGGTGCTGTGCGCGTTCGCGACACCGACGATGGGTTTGTCGAAATCCTTGTCACCGAACCCTACCGCGCGCAGCATCGCGCGGTTCGGCGAGCGTTGCACGCCCTGGGTGACGATCTTGCTTCTGCGGTTGTCAGACATGATTGTCGTTAATTGATATTTATCGCTTATAAAAAAAGGGGCTCGCGCCCCTTTCTGCGTCTTGTGTAACCTTACGCGGCGGTTTGTTCGGCAACCTGCTCGACCAATTCGTTCATGGCCTGAGCCCGGCCTTCCAGCACCGCATCGGCGATGCCGCGGGCATACAGGCGGATCGCCTGTGTGGAGTCGTCGTTGCCGGGAATGATGTAGTCCACGCCGAGCGGGGAATTGTTGGTGTCGACGATGCCGATCACCGGGATACCCAGCTTTTGCGCTTCGACGATGGCACCCTTCTGGTAACCGACGTCGATCACGAACAGTGCGGCCGGCAAGCCATTCATATCCTTGATGCCGCCCAGGCTTCGATCCAGTTTTTCCAGTTCGCGCTTCATCATCAGCGCTTCCTTCTTGGAGATCTTTTCGGATGCTCCATCGGCAGTCATCTGCTCCAGCTCGCGCAGACGCTTGATGGATTCCTGCACGGTCTTGTAGTTGGTCAGCATGCCGC
>JBDTPM010000404.1:0-4060 GCA_039932695.1 Gallionella sp.
ATCGTCATGCCGCCGTCCTGGGCGAGTTTCCATAGGTCGCTTGTGAAGCGGGTAACCATGGCATCGGCGGAAATCGAAACTGCCCCCGTCGCCGGATCAATCATCCCCGCCTCGTGGCGGACGAGGTGTTCGAGGAAGTTTCTTTCTTTCGTATTAGGGTCTGTGTCATGAGCAAACAAATTATTATTAAAAATCATCCCCAGCAAATCAGTGAGCTTGAAGGTGACTTCGCTCAGCGTGTCCCGCTTGCCCGTCGCTAGATCAAACTTCGTTGCGCTCTTGTCGCTTTGTATAAAGGCAGTGAGAAGCGCTTGTGAGTGAAGGTCAACCGGATGGAAGTAATCGCCGTGAGTTATTGGCGACATAGGATCAAGTTCTATGCCGATTTTGAATGAGTTCGATGTGGAAGCAACTTCTCCCTGAACGCTGATGTTGGTGACATTGGCTTCTCTGGCTGCCAAACCATCAGGCCCAAATGGGTTGAAAGACCAGATGAATCTATCCAAAGGGGCAAGCCAGTCCGCGATTTGCGGATAGTCTGCTGTCGGGAATTTGTCCACCAGGTTTGACCGCAACGCTATGGCTGCCGCAATGTTGGCGGAATTGCGGAATGGCGCCTGATCGAAGGTCACTGCCGTCTCGTTAAAGAACACTGCCAGCAAGGAAGCCAGGCCGCCACCCAAACTGTGGCCTGTCAAAGTGATATTCGTCGCTACTCCGGGGATGGTATTGTCTGCTTTAACTTGCAAATAATATTCGGCGGTGTCCCGTCCGCCTGTCCGCTGTTTGATTTCTTGTGTCGATTTCATCATTTTTTCGCATCTCCTGTCAGTTTTTGCTGCTGTTGTGCGCTTCGTTTTTCTGTTCTTTAGTTGATTTTTCCTACTGCGTCGTTACCTATCCGGTCATGACATGCTTTATGTGCGTGACATCGCGGACAGTGTTGTTCGCTGTCTTGATCGCCCTGCTCTGCTTGCTGTCTATTTCATTCACGTCCGCTAGTACCTCAGGTGGTATCCAGTCAGCAGTCCATCCCATGCTTCTAACCAGTGTTCTTGTTTGGGCGGTTTTGCATATGGATCGATACCACTCCATGCTTCTGCCGGGGTTTGTCCATTCAGGTTCTGATGCGGTCGAACGTGGTTGTACCAGTGCTGGAATATGTTCAGGTCGGCGTTGAGTTGTTCGATTCCTGTGACGATCCATTGGTCGAGTTTGTCTTTCAACGTACCGAACAGTCGTTCGATTCTGCCGTTCTGCCAAGGGCAGCCGGGGTCGGTGCGTTGATGGCGGATGCCGAGATGTTTTAGGCCGAGGCGGAATTCTTGCGAGGTGAAGATGGCTTCGTTGTCGGTGCGGATGATTTTTGGTTTGCCATAAGTCAGGATGATTTCGCGCAGGCAGGCGAATAGGGTGTGCGAGGTTTTGTCATGCAGGGCTTGCAGGTGGAGTAGTGCGCGGCTGCCGTGATCGATGATGCCGAGAAGTGAATGCAGTCTGTTTTGCTTATCGGTCTTACCAGTGAGGTCTAGCCCCCAGATGAGGTTGCACGCAACGGGTTTTGGTTTGGCGTGTTTGAGGTCTCGGCGCAGGATTTGGATTTCGTATTCGTGCCGTTGCAGGACTTGGTGGACGTAAGTTTTGCCAACGGTGATCTGGCGAGATGCAGCATAACGGCGGTTGCAGATATCGGCGATGGTGCGGCATCCGGCTTGTGGCATGAGGGCTTTGAGGCAGATGATTTCGTGTTTGAGCCATTCAGGTTTGTGCTGGGTGTAGTGGTGATTTTTTCGGTTGATCGGATGCAATATTTTGTAGCTACGGTGGGGACGCGCAGGAGCGGAAAGCCAAAGCAGAAATCTTCGGATGCACAATTGCAGTAGTTCGAGTATCGCCAACATCAGCGTTGATCCCAGATTATTTATTAGGCGGAATGTGCCTCAAACCCCTCCCAACCTCCCCTTGTCAAGGGAGGAGCGGGTTCTCCCCCTGACAAGGGGGAGCTATAACCAGCGACTCGGCTGTCGTATTCTGACAGCCTAGTCGAATGGCTAGTAGTTTCATCAGAGGGGGTTTGTGGCTCATAGATAATCTCAGTTGATGAAAACACTGGATGCCGGATCGAGTCCGGCATGACGAAACCGGGAGTTGCGCCGCGTTCATTTTGCTCATCACATACATCTAGTTCATGGCGTTCTTCACATCATCGCTCCCTCGCCGCCTCCTGAAACGCGCCCGTCACCGGCGAGAGCAGGTATTCGAGGATGGAACGCGTGCCGAGATGGATCTCTGCGGTGACCTGCATGCCCGGCGTGAGGTTGTGGCGCACGCCTTTTTCTTCGAGGTACTGTTGTTTGAGGTCGATCAGGGCGCGGTAGGCGAACGGCAGGTTGCTGCCGGTTTTGTTGCCGGTTTGCTGTTGCTGGCTGTTGTTGTCGCTGGCGTCCGCGCTGAGGTGGGCGACCTGTCCTTCGATCATGCCGTATTTCTGGAACTGGTATGAGGCGAATTTGATCTTGACCGGTGCGCCGGTGTGGATGAAGCCGACGTCCTGATTGCCGACCCAGACTTCGGCGCGCAGGATCTCATCGATCGGCACCAGCGTCATCAGTATCGTGCCGGGGCTGATCACGGTGCCCATGGTGTGTGTGGCGAGGTCCTTGACGATCGCATCCTGCGGGGCTTTGAGTTCGAGCAGGTTGAAACGGTATTGCTGTTTGGTGAGTTCGCCCTGGGCCTTGTCGAGTTTGTCTTCGATGTCGGCGCGTTCGTTCTGCAACTGGCGGTGGTAGTCGGCGCTGATCTGGGCCAGGCGGCGGGAGGATTGTGTCAGCGTGGCCTGGGCGCTCTGGATCTGGAATTCCTGCGCTTTGAGGTCTTGTTCCTTTTCGATGCGTTCGCGGGCCTTGTCGTTGGCCATGATCTTGCTGGCGAAGCCGTCCCTGGCGAGTTTTTCGTAGGCTTCGTCCTGCTGGCGGTAGTGCGGCAGGGTCTTGAGTAGTTTGGTGCGGATCTCTTCGGCGGAGGAGAGGTCGCTTTGCGCCTTGTCGTGCAGGCTGCGTTCCTGGGCCAGTGCACTCTCGTAAGCGAGGCGGTTGGCCTGGTATTGGGCGAGGGTCTGCTGGTAGAGGTCGTCTGGGTCGCCGCGTTGTTTCAGGAAGGGGCGGTCTTCCAGTTCGGCGTCGATGCGGCGCAGCGCGATGCGTTTTCCCTGCGTATCGGTTTTCAGGGTCTTGCTGTCGGTGGCGGATAGCGTGGTGTCCATGCGCATCAGGACTTGTCCGGCTTTGACGCGCTGGCCTTCTTCGACGAGGATGTCGCGGATCGCGCCTTGTTCGGATGGCTGGACGATCTTGAGATAGCTTTGCGGGATGAGCTTGCCTTCGGCGCTGGCGACGATGTCGAGTTTGCCAAAGGCGGACCAGATGATCAGCAGGCCCAGCAGGGTGAGCAGGATGTACAGCAGCGTGCGGGCGAACGGCGTGGGCGGTTGCGCCTGAATGCGCAGCAGGCCGGGAGAGAAGTCGAGCGGGTCCACACCCGTGAACCGGTTCTTCAAACGCTCGCGCCGCACGACTACCCCCTGAGAATTTATTTGCTTGGATTTTTGAGGCGCTTCTTGTGTTGAGCGCTGTTTTTGTTGTGGGGAGAACTTTAGCTGGACAGAGGTCAGGGGTCAATGAGAAATGTTATTTTGTAACCAAGAAGTTTGGCGGCACCGCCAACACGGCGCGCGTTGGATATGACCGCAATGTCTGGGTTAGACAGACAAACCCCTCCCACCCTCCCCTTGTCAGGGGAGGAGCGGTTTTTCCCCTGACAAGGGTGAAGGAATAGTAAGTAGAGCACTCCTGCAGCTTGAACCCAGATTATCCATTACGTGGAGCGTGCTCCAAACCCCCTCTATGCCCCCTCGCAAGCTCTCCCCCTTGTACCCGCAAGGGGTACGCCGGCGTGTTCCCCGCTACTGCGCAGCGACCCTTCCGCAGTCAGGGGGAGAACCGATTTCGCCCCTCCCCTGACAAGGGGAGGCTGGGAGGGGTTTGTAGTTCAATGCACA
>JBDTPM010000405.1:0-2736 GCA_039932695.1 Gallionella sp.
ACGTGGCTATCGGAAGACCCGAAGGCGGTGCGATTTTTTGATAATTTGCACTGGACCTACGCCACCGCTGCGGCAGCAATGCTTTCCTTGCTGGCGGTTCGATACGGCAATGTTGAAGAGATCCGCTGGCGAAAATGGTTTGCCATCGGCCTGACCACTTACGCACTGGGCCAGCTTGTCTGGGATGTGCAGAGTGCGATGGGTTATGCCGGTTTTCCCGCCCCTTCCGATCTGCTCTATCTGTGGCTGGGACCCTGCTTCATCGTCGGGCTGTGGTCCGGCTTGTCGGGGTTGACCACACCCGCACAGCGCAAGATCATCGCACTGGATATGCTGACCTTCAGCATCGCGGTCATCATGCTGGTACTGGCGCTGTATCTGCCCAAGCGCGGCAATACCGACGCGCTTTCGATGCTGGTGATGATCGCCTACCCGGTGACCTTGCTTGCGGCAACCGTCGTGGCGATACTGGCGGTGGTGTCGTTGCGCTTGCACCTTGTGGGCGGCTGGCTGCTGTTTGTGACAGCGCTACTGGCAACCGGCGCCAGCTGGATGATCTGGAACGACATGTCGCTCGACGGCAAGAGCCTGGAAGGGATCTGGCTCAACAGTACTTTTTCCGTCGGCATCCTGACGCTGGGCTGTTCCACTCTGCGTATCCGAATGATGCCTTCAGCCGATCCCGGTTGGGGCTGGTTATTTGAAAGATCGATCCGGTTGTTGCCCTTGCTGGCGGTGGTGATGGCGGCTTTCGCGGTCGTGTTGGCCACCCTGCTGGAGGGCGTTCCGGAAATAATCCACGATGTCGCCAACTTTGGAGCGGTGATCGTGATATTGCTGGCGGTGGTTCGACAAAGTACTTCGCTGCAGGAACGCGACGAGTTGCTGGCGGCTCAGGCGGCACGTTACCGCGCCGAGGAGTCGCTGCGTTTGAGCGAGGAACGCTGGAAGTTCGCTCTGGAAGGAGCGGGCGATGGCATGTGGGATTGGGATTTCCCCAGCGGCAAGGTGTTTTTTTCCGCACGCTGGAAGGAAATGCTCGGCTACGCCGAGCATGAATTGGCGAACGAGTTTGCCACTTGGGAGGCCCTGCTCGACCCGGATTTTAGCGCGAAGACGAAAGCGATCCTGCAAGCCCATTTGAACGGCGAGACACCGTTGTATCAGGCCGAATTCCGCATGCGCTGCAAGGACGGCAGCTGGAAATGGATCATGTCGCGGGGTATGGTGATCAGACGCGACGCGGACGGCAATCCGCTGCGCGTTATTGGCACGCATAGCGACATCAATACGCAAAAAGTTTCCGAGGAAGTAATCTGGAAACAGGCCAACTTTGACGGGCTGACCGGATTGCCCAACCGCCACATGTTCCGCGACCGCATCAAGCAGGAGATCATGAAGAGCCATCGCTCCAGACAGAGGCTGGCGTTGCTGTTCATCGACCTCGATCAGTTCAAGGAGGTCAACGATTCGCTTGGCCATTCCGCAGGTGACCAGTTGCTGATCGAGGCGGCGCAGCGCATCTGCTCCTGCGTGCGCGATTCGGATACGGTGGCACGGCTGGGCGGCGACGAATTCACCGTTATCTTGTCGCAGCTGCAGGATACCCGCCATGTCGAAGTGCTCGCCGAGTCCATCATCGAGAAACTGAAGATCCCGTTCCGGCTCGGCGAGGAGCTCGCCTATATTTCAGCCAGCATCGGCATCACTTTATATCCCGATGATGCGGACGATGTCGATCAATTGTTCAAGAACGCCGATCAGGCGATGTATTTTGCCAAGAGCCACGGGCGACGTCGCTACAGTTATTTCACCCCGTCTTTGCATGAGGCCGCACAGAGCAGGATGCGCCTGATCAGCGACCTGCGCGGTGCGCTGGCCGCCGACCAGTTCATCCTGCATTTCCAGCCCATCGTTGAAATGGCGAGCGGCGGCATCAACAAGGCGGAAGCATTGTTGCGCTGGCAGCATCCCTCGCTCGGCATTATCGGTCCGGACGATTTCATCCCGCTGGCCGAGGAGACCGGTTTGATCCACGAGATCGGCGACTGGGTGTTCCATCGGGCCATAGAATGCGCGGAGCGCTGGAATGGACGCCGTCCCGGCGGATTCCAGGTGAGCGTCAATATGTCGCCGGTGCAGTTCCAGGGCAGATCCAACACCCCGAAACGCTGGACCGAACATTTGCAGCAACTCGGACTGGCCGGTCACCACGTGGTGGTGGAGATCACCGAAGGCCTGTTGTTGAATGCCGAATCCAGCGTCACCGACCAGTTGCTCACTTTCAGCGATGCCGGCGTGCAGGTGGCGATAGACGACTTTGGCACCGGCTACTCCTCGCTGTCCTACCTGAAGAAATTCGATATCGACTATCTGAAGATCGACCGTTCTTTCGTGTACAACATCGATACCGACCCCGACAATCTGGCCCTATCGGAGGCCATCGTGATGATGGCGCACAAGCTCGGACTCAAGGTGATCGCCGAAGGGGTTGAAACCGAAGCACAGCACAAGCTGTTGGCTGCGATGGGCTGCGATTTCGCGCAAGGCTATCTTTATTCGCTGCCGGTCGAAAGCGCAGAATTCGAGAACCTGATCAGTTAATCACAGCGCGGAAAGGCATCGCCGCAAAGTTGTGGTGATGCGATAACTGAAGAGGCAATGTCTGCCTGAAAACCTTCAGCATTGGCCAATGATGCAGACGCAACATGATGCTGAACAAGTATCCTGGCGGCG
>JBDTPM010000406.1:0-2806 GCA_039932695.1 Gallionella sp.
CTGACGTTCGTTGGCGAGCTTGGTTTGTTCGTCCCGCACTTTGCTGATCTGCTCGATCTGGCTCTGCCGCTCGGCGGCGAGCCTGGTTTGTTCTTCGCGGGCATGAGTGATCTGAACAAGCTGCTGTTCGAGTTGGATCTTCTCTGCACTTAAGCTCTCTGCCCACTTCTTGTTATCCAGATGCCATTTGGCCTGCTCGTCGCGTTCATGGGTTAGCTGCTGGATCAGCAAGTAGCGTTCATTGGCAAGTTTGGTTTGTTCGTCCCGCACTTTGCTGATCTGCTCGATCTGGTTCTGCCGCTCGGCGGCGAGCTTTTCTCGTTCGGCTTTTTCTTTGCCGACCTGATCCAGTTGGGTTTGCCGCTCGGTCAGTTGTCTGGTTTGTACGTCGCGTTCCTGAGTTAGCTGCCGGATCAGCGCCAGACGTTCGTTGGCGAGCCTGGTTTGTTCTTCGCGGGCATTCGTGATCTGAACCAGCTGCTGTTCCAGCTCGCGGTTGTGCAGATACAAGGCATTGCGCTGCAATGTCCAGCACGGGCTGTCTGAATCCTGCGTGTCGTCTTCAGCCAACACGTCAAAGCCTTGCCCCCGGAGCCATTGCAGGATTTGCGATGCCGGCTTGCTGCCTTCATACAAAGGCTGGCGACCGCAGTGCAGTTGCAACTGACTGAACAGGTGCAGTTGCCCGGCTTGCTGTAGCGCTTGCAACACCGGCAGCTCTTCGCCGGGCAGATCGATAATCAGGAGATTTTCCTGTTCAGCAACTATTTGCAGTGGTTGCAGCAAGGAAGCGGGACTCGCCGAATTCATTTGTAGCTGCTCAACCGTTTTAAGTCCGGGAAAGAGTTCCAGCAGGCCGCTGGCCGGATGCAGACTGCCGGCATGGGGCAGGTTGTAACGGTAGAAGGTTGCGGGGCCAGGGTGACCTGATACTGCAATATTGTGTACTTGAATCTGCTTCAGCGTGGCGGTGCGGGCTTGCAAGGTTGCGGCCAGTTGTGGATCAGCCTCGATCAGCAGCATCCGCAGCGGTTGCAGAGCAAGCAGGGCATCAAGTTCATTGCAACTACCCGCACCCATGTAGACAATGGTGTTGAGGAACTGGCCTGCTTGAACATCATTAATGTTCGATTCTGTCAGCATCTGCTTTTCCATAGGTTAGAAAATGAACAAGGGGATTCATGCCCATCTTTGTGATTTCAGGATTGGATTCAACGTAAAGCCTGGTGTTAAAAAGACGGGAGGGGTTGCGCCCTTCTGCGGCGCCATATTGCAAATAGTGCTCTACAGGATCAGCCCCTACTCTCGCCACGTCTCTGTAGCGGGAAAGATACCATTCTTCGTCAAATAGCCTCGACGACTTGATCAGTTTGATCTGTTTCCGGGTTTGCGTATATTTCCTGTCGGGCCAAAAGTATACGTTCACAATCGCACGAATAGTTGCTGTTAATTTCCCAAGCCGAGTGCGCTCTTCGGAAGTGGTGTGTTGGGCATATTGTGCTTTGGTCAGTTCATGATCAAGCCAGACTCCAATATCGCGTTGGTCGTCGGCGGAAAGACAGGCAGATATCGAATGGGCAAACTCTTGCAGGTGTGTTTTTTGAGCATCGCTCCACGGCGGTTGCGGGTGCTTTATCAACATTTCATAAACATAAGATTTGAACCAATGTAATGGACAAACACCCAGATAGCGGGTAACGATCTGCATGCTTTCGCGGATAACCGTTTCCCTTTGACCAAGGGTAATGGAAGCACCGTGCAGTCTGGAATGCGCTTGCACTGCATCGACAAAACCAACACGACCGGGATGGCAAGAGAACAAACGCAGCCACCATTCGAAGTCAAATGCAGTCTTCAGGTTTTCGTCGAGTTGGCCGAGCTCAGGAAGTGCCGTCTTGCGCAAGAACACCGTCGGCTGGCAGATAAAGCAGCCATCGGCAAATACCTGGATCGGGACATCCGGCCGGCGTGTCGGGTAACTGTCAATCACCCGATCATATTCATCGATGTGCTGTCCGTGGCCATAGACCATCATCCACTGCGGGTTTGCTTGCAGTGCTTGAACCGCCCTTGCTACCGCTCCCGGAGAATATGCGTCGTCGGCATTCAGCCAGCCGATAACGCCCCCCTGAGCCACAGCCATCGCTTTGTTGACTGCATGGGCTGGTCCCCGATCTGCTTCCGATACCCAGTGCAGGCGGCCTTCCGCCTCCCGGGCCAGACGGCCCAACAGACTTTGGGTGCCATCGGTGGAGCCACCATCCATGACGATCAGCTCTACTGACTCATCATGTTGGGTTAGTACGCTGCGGATAGCACGTTCGATATACCCGGCCTGATTGAGCGATGGCATGACCACGGATACCCGCTCGGCATCGCCAGATGTTATAAACATGGCGAACGCTCCGATATCATATGGCAGATCAATTCCATGCCGTTCTCTTTGGGCTTAAAGGCTGACGACCTTCGGCCTTGCCAAATTTCACGAAGTGAACCAGAGGATTCATGCCTGCGGCCACGATATCGCGATTGGCTGCAAGATAGAAGCGTGTATCAAATCTTGGCGAGGGATTTCGTCCTTCTGCCGCACCATGGCTCAGGTAGTGTTTGAAAGGATCAATGCCGGCACTGGCTACATCCGGGTATGCAGAGAGGTACCAGGTTTCGTCGAAAAGGCCTGATGCCTTGAGCAAATCAACCTGCTTTTGAATTCTTCTTCGCTCGTTAGTTGTATTTTTGAACAGTCTGGCAATAGATTTTACTGTTATATTCGATGACAGAATTTGGCTGAGTTTTTTACGCTGTT
>JBDTPM010000407.1:0-2535 GCA_039932695.1 Gallionella sp.
GAGGGGTGCGAACGGGAAACACTCACCACGAACGGACTTAATCAGCGCTTCCTTAAGATAAGACAAACGAAATCACGATGTGCAAGTCAACCGAAAAAATATGGGATCGCGAACGACAACACGAAACCACAAGCTGGCCCGGGCTGATCTCCCCTGAGTCTTTCCTGAGCCTGCATGCAAACTTCATCTCCGCGCATGACATCGCCACTGCGCAATCGCAACTTTCTTGAACTGCTGAGTTTTCGTTTTCAGAGTTCACTCGCCTATCAGATCATCGCCGTGGTGGTCGGCTGGCACATCTATCAACTGACGCACGATCCCTTTGCACTGGGTCTGGTGGGTCTGGCGGAAGTGATTCCCTATTTCTGTTGCGCCTTGTTCGCGGGTTACCTCGTGGATCATCACTCGCGGCGCATGTTCGGCGTGCTGGCCAGCATCGTGGTGGGCTGCAATGCGCTGGTGCTCGTGGCCGTATCCGGCGGCTGGATAGTGGGCAACGAGCTGACGTGGATCTATGCATCCATCGCAGCGGGCGGCGTGGCGCGCGCTTTCATCGGGCCTTCCTACAATGCCCTGTTCGCACTGACCATGCCGCGCGAACATTTTGCGCGGGGAGCAGGGATAGGCAGCTCGGTGTTTCAATCCGCGATGGTGCTGGGCCCCGCGCTGGGCGGGATGCTGGTGGGCTGGGCCAGCATCACCATCGCTTACTCGGTGGCGGCGATCCTGAGCATCGGCGCCGCCGCGTCATTGTTCATGCTGCACATCGCAGAACCTCCGCCGGCCCAAGGTGCGCCGGTATTCTCCAGCATCGCGGAGGGACTGCGCTTTGTGTTCGGCAACCAGATCATACTGGGCGCGCAAACGCTGGACATGTTCGCCGTGCTGTTCGGCGGCGCCGTCGCGATGTTGCCGGCATTCATCCACGACATCTTCAATTATGGGCCGGAAGGCCTGGGCATCCTGCGCGCCGCGCCCGCGATAGGCGCGATCGCAACCGGTGTGATACTTGCGCGCCATCCCCTGAACAAGCACGCGGGCAGGTGGTTGCTGGCAGCCGTCGCCGGTTTCGGTGTGTGCATCATCCTGTTCGCGCTGACCAGCCATTTCTGGGTGGCGGCTTTCTTGCTGATGCTCTCCGGTGTCTGCGATGGCGTATCGGTGGTGATGCGCACCACCATCATGCAACTGATGACACCTGATCACATGCGCGGGCGAGTCTCCGCGATCAACGGCATCTTCATCGGCTCATCCAACGAGCTGGGTGCTTTTGAATCAGGCGTCGCAGCCCGGCTGATGGGCTTGATTCCTTCGGTGATCTTTGGCGGAGTGATGTCATTGGCCATCGTCGCGGCG
The DNA here is from genome assembly GCA_039932695.1 of Gallionella sp. Taxonomy (GTDB): domain Bacteria; phylum Pseudomonadota; class Gammaproteobacteria; order Burkholderiales; family Gallionellaceae; genus Gallionella. The sequence goes on from JBDTPM010000407.1 coordinate 1,357, forward strand.
ACCGCACGTCTGGCGCCCAAGTTGCGAAGGTTGAATCTGCATCAGTTGCATTAGGCTTGCCAAAACACAAGCTACCAAATGTCACATCTTTGGCGGCCAGTTGTGCGTTTCCTTCTGGCATTCCTTGCACCAGGCATACAGCGCGTCATACATCACCATGCCGTGCGTCAGCATCTCATGGTCATTCTGGAATGTATGCGACAGCCCCAGCGAGATCGCATAAAGCCCTGCCGACTGCGGAGTAAGGTCCAGCCTTGAAGTGTCCGCACCCCTGACGATATCCGCAAGCTGATGCAGCGCGGGGTCCGAGAGTTGGTATTTCTTCAGGAAAGCATCAAAGCTGCACAGCTCACCCACATGAGAAAACTCCACCCCCGGAATGTCGTAGGGAATGGCTCCTGTCGCCTCTGCCACCTTTAATACTTCACCGCTGGGGACATAAATAAATTCCGGCTCCTTGTTGATGAATCTGGCGATCAGCCAAGGGCAGGCGATGCGGTCGATCTTTGGACGTTCGCGTGTGATCCATTTCATGATCTTTTCTCCTTGGTTACGCCAGAGTGTTTCTGATTAAGTCCATAACTATGGTTCGATACATTTTCCGTTCGCCCTGAGTGCCGCGCGAAGCGCGGTGTATCGAAGGGTGCGAACGGAAAACACTTACCACGAACGGACTTAATCAGAGGTTCCCTAGCAGTTTGAAAGCCATGCCATCCGCACCACTGCGGGTGGGGAGCTGCTGAAAGTTGCGATGATACTGTGATGCGGTTCGTGTCCATAAACGCTCTCCTTTGGGATAAAAATCCATCATTGGAGCAAGCCTTGGACGCGATGCGTCTTGAAATGGGGAGGCTGCTATATCCCCATGCAGGTTTCCATGTTAAATTCTTTCAAAGCTGGTGACAAGCAATGATGCGTCGAATTATTTTTGTGGGAGAAGGATGATGAAGGCAGAAAACAATAATTCGACTTCGGTACATTTCGTTATGTTTAGTAATCCAGAAGGTAAATTGCCGTGCCTATTACCAACGAAGCTGAGTTGAAACGAGTTGTTGTGCAAGTTAGTGCTGGTCTCGCTGAAATACAAGCTTATTTAGGCGATCAGAACCATGAGGACGGGAAAATACGTTTCCCCACAGGATATATTCGCAAGGCACAAACGATACGCTCGCAGCTATG
>JBDTPM010000408.1:0-2999 GCA_039932695.1 Gallionella sp.
ACCGCGATACGCTGGAACACCTGTGCATCATCAGTCGCGATCAGCCGCGCCCCATCGTGATGTTCACCCACGACGATGACAGCGAGAAGATCCGTGCGGCCCTGCGTGCCGGGGTCAGCGCCTATGTGGTGAATGGGCTGAAAAGCGAGCGGCTGCGCTCCATCATGGACGTGGCAATAGCGCGCTTCGATGAATTCCATTCGATGCGGCGCAATCTGGAGAAAGCGGAGAACCAGCTTGCCGAGCGCAAGGATATTGACCGCGCCAAGGGTATCCTGATGAAGCAACGCGGCTGGTCGGAGGAGGAGTCTTATCAGGCATTGCGCAAGATGGCGATGGACAAGGGTATGAAACTCGCCGAAGTCGCGCGACACGTAGTGGCCGTGGCAGAGTTGCTTGGATAGCTGGCACAGTGCTTGCTAGTGTAAATGTAACGATCCAACGACGGTTCGAACAGCTAGTCCCCTCTCCCGTAAGCGGGAGAGGGTTAGGGTAAGGGTAATTCCGGCCAGGGATGGCCAGCTAAAGGACAAAGGCGTCCATTTGCGAAAGCGATGACTTTCGTGGATGGGCGCCAATTTTTTTGTTTAACAACCAGGGAGTGATGTCATGAGCGATGAATTCAAGAATGACCGGAGGGACTTTATGAAGAACGGCATAGGATTATTGGGCGGCGCGGCACTGATGGCGATGGTACCGCCGGGAGTTCGCAGTGCAGCCTGGGCAGCCGGATCCGATGCGCCAGAATTGAAAGAGGTCAAAGTCGGTTTCATTCCATTGACCGATTGCGCATCGGTGGTGATCGCCTCGGTGATGAAGTTCGACGAGAAATACGGCATCAAGATCATTCCTTCCAAAGAGGCATCCTGGGCTGCGGTACGCGACAAGCTGGTGAACGGCGAATTGCACGCCGCGCATGTGTTGTACGGCCTGGTCTATGGCGTCCAGCTCGGTATCGGCGGACAGCAGAAAGACATGTCGGTGCTGATGACGCTGAACAACAACGGTCAGGCCATCACGCTATCCAATCAGCTCAAGGATAAAGGCGTGACCAGCGGCGAAGCGCTGAAAAAACTGGTGGACTCCGAGAAGCGCGATTACACCTTTGCCCAGACCTTCCCCACCGGCACACACGCGATGTGGCTGTACTACTGGCTGGCGAGCAACGGCATCAACCCGATGAGCGACGTCAAGACCATCACCGTACCGCCGCCGCAGATGGTGGCCAACATGCGCGTCGGCAATATGGATGGATTCTGCGTCGGTGAGCCGTGGAACAACCGCGCCATCTACGACAAGATCGGTTTCACCGCGGTCACCACGCAAGACATCTGGAAAGATCACCCGGAAAAAGTGTTGGGCACGACCGCCGAGTTTTCGCAGAAGTATCCCAATACCGCGCGGGCGTTGATCATGGCGGTGCTGGAAGCATCCAGATTTATCGACGACATGGCGAATCGCCGCAAGGTCGCCGAGGTCATCGCCGACAAGGCGTACGTCAACTGCCCGGTCGAGGTGATCGACCAGCGTCTGGAAGGCAAGTATGAAGACGGTCTGGGCAAAAAGTGGAATGACCCCAACTACATGAAGTTCTGCAATGACGGCGCGGTGAACTTCCCCTATCTGTCCGACGGCATGTGGTTCCTCACCCAGCACAAGCGCTGGGGTTTGCTCAAGGAGGACCCCGATTATCTGGCGGTCGCCAGGAAGATCAACCAGATCGAGCTGTACAAGCAGGCTGCCTCGCAAGTCAAGGTATCCGTTCCCAAGGATGTGATGCGCAGTGCCAAGCTGATCGATGGCAAGGTATGGGACGGCAAGGACCCGAAAAAGTATGCGGCCAGCTTCAAGGTGAGAGCGTGATTAAGAGAGCCAGGCAAATATTTTCGGAGGCTGTACTCCCGCCGCTACTGGGAGTGTGCCTGTTCATCCTGCTGTGGAGCATGATCGCCCAAACCAGCGAAAACCTGCCCGGACCGATGAAGACCTGGCTCTCGGCGGTGGAATTGTTCAGCGATCCGTTTTACCAGAAGGGCCCGAACGATCAGGGCATCGGCTGGAATATCCTGGCTTCGCTGCAGCGGGTTGGAATCGGTTTCGGCATGGCTGCATTGATCGGCATTCCGCTGGGATTCATGGTCGGGCGCTTCAGCTTTCTCGACAAGATGTCTGCGCCCGTGATCAGTATGCTCAGGCCGGTGTCGCCGCTGGCCTGGCTGCCGATCGGTCTGTTGGTGCTCAAGGCGGCCAATCCTGCGGCGATCTGGGTGATCTTCATTTCCAGTATCTGGCCATTGATCATCAACACCGCGATGGGGGTGCGCCAGTTGCCACAGGACTACCTCAACGTGGCGAAGGTGCTCAACCTGTCCGAATGGAAAGTGTTCACCAAGATTCTTTTTCCCGCCGCGTTGCCCTACATGCTGACCGGCATCCGTTTGTCGATCGGCACCGCCTGGCTGGTCATCGTGGCGGCGGAGATGCTCACCGGCGGCGTGGGGATAGGCTTCTGGGTGTGGGATGAATGGAACAACCTCAACGTCGAGCACATCATCATCGCGATCTTCGTGGTCGGGATCGTCGGGCTGTTGCTGGAACAGATGCTGATCCAGTTGGCCAAGCGTTTCAGTTACTGATGGGGAAGACATGAAAGCGTATGTACAAGTCGAAGACGTGCAAATGACCTTCGCCACCAAGCAAGGCACGTTCGTCGCGCTCAAGGATATCGGCCTCAAGATCGAGCGCGGCGAGTTCATCACGCTGATCGGCCACTCCGGCTGCGGCAAATCGACGCTGCTCAATCTGGTCGCCGGCTTGTTGCTGCCGACGTCGGGCATCCTGCTCTGCGCGGATCGCGAGATCGCCGGGCCGGGGCCGGATCGCGGCGTGGTGTTCCAGAACCATTCGCTGCTGCCGTGGTTGACCTGTTTCGAGAATGTCCATCTCGCGGTCGAGCGGGTGTTCGGTCAAGCCGAAAGCAAAGCGCAACTCAAACAGCG
>JBDTPM010000409.1:0-1914 GCA_039932695.1 Gallionella sp.
GAGATTTGCGGCGCAAGCAGCACTTTCATCAAGCGTTCCTGACTGAATTTCTGGGGGCTGATTTGTTGGGTACTCATGCGAACATCTCCTCGATTTTAGCCACCGCGCTGCGCGTCACCATCACGTTCGGGAATCGCACCAGGCTGATCGGATCGGCCTGATTCGCCTCCAGCACCAGCACATTGGCAAGATTGCGCGAAGAAAGATAAAGATTCTCATCGATGCTGTCAGTGATGATCAACAAGCGGAAGAGATTGGTATCCACACCCATACCCTTGATCTTCTGCGCCAATTGTTTGGTCTTGGGAGAATCCACGGTCAGATCGTCAACCACCACCAGGCGGTTTTCGCTGACCAGCTTCGACAGGATCGCGGCAAAGCCCGCGCGATACATCTTGCGATTGATCTTTTGGGTGTAATTCTCTTCGCCGGTGTTTGGGAATATCTTGCCGCCGCCGCGCCACAACGGGCTGGATGCCATACCGGCACGGGCACGGCCGGTACCCTTTTGGGCAAACGGTTTGCGCGTGCTCTTGGCGATCTCGCTGCGGCCCTTTTGCTTGCTGTTGCCGGCACGAGCATTAGCCTGATAGGCGGTGACCAGCTGATGGACCAGATCCTCGCTGTACTCGCGACCGAACAACTCGTCGGACGCTTTCATCTTTGCGGTCGGCTGACCCTTGGAATTAATGACATTGAGTTCCATTACGCACCTGCCTTCACTGCTGGACGCACGATGATGCTGCTGTTTATACAACCCGGAACAGCGCCTTTTACCAGCAACAATTGACGAGCGACATCGACACGCACGACCTGAAGATTTTGCACTGTCCTTTGCACATCTCCCAGATGACCGGTCATACGCTTGCCCGGGAACACACGGCCCGGATCCTGCGCCATACCGATGGAACCCGGAACATTATGCGACTTGGAGTTGCCGTGCGATGCACGGCCCGATTTGAAATGGTGACGCTTGATGGTACCGGCGTAACCCTTGCCTTTGGTTACACCCGTTACATCAACGAGTTGACCCACCTGAAAAATCTCTACGCTGACCACGGAACCTGTTTTCAGGCCGGCCAGTTGTTCAGGGGTTACGGTGAATTCTTTCAGTGCACTCCCCGCTTCCACACCCGCCTTGGCGTAATGTCCGGCGGCAGCCTTGCTGACGCGACCGGGACGGCGCACTCCGTGTGCCAATTGCACAGCGGTGTAGCCATCGGTGTTCACGGATTTAACCTGAGTGACACGATTGTTGGACACTTCCAGCACAGTCACCGGCAACGAAGAACCGTCATCGGTAAAAACGCGGGTCATGCCAATCTTGCGACCGACAAGTCCTAAGCTCATTTTTATTTCCTCTTGTTAAGGGGCTGACTACAATTGGTCAGCCGATTATTTGATACTGGTGAAACGAATACTGGTACAGCCCGATACTGCAAAACAATCACTGCAACTTGATCTCCACATCCACGCCAGCCGGCGGATCCAGCTTCATCAGCGCATCTACGGTCTTGTCGGTAGGATCAATGATGTCCATCAGGCGCAGATGGGTGCGAATCTCGAACTGATCGCGCGAAGTCTTGTTGACGTGCGGTGAACGCAACACGTCGAAACGCTCGATCTTGGTTGGCAGCGGCACAGGGCCGTTCACCACCGCGCCGGTACGTTTTGCCGTATCGACAATTTGCGCAGCCGACTGATCGATCAAACGATAATCAAACGCTTTGAGGCGAATGCGGATTTTTTGACTTTGCATAATTTTCTCTTGCATTTACGCGGCAATGCCGCTAATTAAAGAACGAATCGCGTGGCCCGGATTCTCGACCCAGCCCACGCGAGGGCGCGCATTGTAATCCTACTCGATGATCTTTGCAACCACACCTGCACCGACGGTACGACCGCCTTCGCGGA
>JBDTPM010000410.1:0-9610 GCA_039932695.1 Gallionella sp.
CCGCTCCTCCCCTGACAAGGGGAGGTTGGGAGGGGTTTGTGGTTAATGGACAATCTGGATTAAAAGTGTTGAAGATGTCAGCGCACCAGACTGTTGCGCGACTCGAACTTGCCGCGCGGCACCTCCCTGATACTGCCGTCCGCTTTCCGCACCGGCATTGCAAGTGACGAAGTCGTTAACGGCCACATGCCTTTGGCGAGATTGGTCAATTCGGCACCATCGAAAGCGGCGTAACTGAACCTGGAATAATGAGGTAACTTTCTGGCGAGTATAGTCATCATCCCGGCATCGGGAACAGCGAGCCAGGCTGCGGGTGTCTGCCCGATACGCGAGGTCAGAACGAGAGTGTGCCGGGTACGCGAGTAGTCGGTGTTGTCGACCCTGGCTCCCTGATCGGACAGAGTTGCGCCGCTGATCGCAAGTGCGGTCTGAAATTCACCGCGCCAGCGGTTTTCCCAGCCGAACAACCATACTGCACCCTGTTGCGGGATCTTTTCGATCTCATCGTCCCATGCGATGCCGGTGCTGCGGCCGGGTTGCTGCTGCCATCTTTTGGCCACTTCGAGATACTGCTCGCGCAGGTTTTGCGGTGCCTTGCGCGGCAGCACGATCAGCAGCTGTTCCGCACCGAATACCTGCGACAGGGCTGGCGGGATCTCGCTCCGGTCCAATCGGCGGAACAGATCGAACTCAGGGTCGATATCCACGCGTAGCGGTTGCGCGCTGAGCGGCAAGTGCAATTCTGCGTGTTTATCCTTCAGCTTCAGCATCGTTGAATATGCTTCCTCTTTACCCGCCAGCGTGACCGCCAGCGGCAGATCGAGTGTATAGGCCGGGCCCGGCTGGGTCTGTTCTATGCCGATGATCAGCACGTAGCCCGATTCGGTACGGCGCGCGTCGGCTGAAAGGAGGCGCAGTTGAGGCGCGCCGGCTTGCCGCACCCATTGCGCGAAGAATGGACCAAGGTCTTCCCCGGCTGCCTGTGAAAATGTCCGTTCGACATCTGCGTAGCTGGCCCGCTTGAACAGAAAGTCCCGGTACAGATTCTGCAAGGCATGCGTGAAATTCTGATCGCCCAACCGTCTGCGCAACATGTGGAACAGCAGCATGGTCTTGCCGTAGCCCACTGCTTCGCTTTGCGCGCTGTGGCGCGAGGTGAATTCTGTCAGCGGGAAATCCCGTCCGGCGGAAACAAAATCGGCATATTTTTGCAGCGTTCCGCGCCGGTATTCCGCACCGTTGCCCTTTTGCTCCTGCAGCAGGTGGTCAGCCAGATAGGCGGTCAATCCTTCCGACCAGTTGCCAGTCCGGTAATCGACATACACGCCGTTGCCCCACCAGTTGTGCAGGATCTCGTGCGGGTAAGATGAATCGACGATGAATGGCAGCCGTATCACCTGACTGCCCAGCAGCGTGAATGACGGCATACCGTAACCGGTTTCCCAGAAATTCTCCACCAGCGCGAACTTGGCGTAGGGATAGCTGCCGATCAACTTCCGGTACATCGCAAGATAACGCACGGTGGCATCCAGATATCGCTGTGCGAGAGCCGCATCGTCATTGCGCAAATACACCAGCGCCTCGATACCGTCATCGCTACGCCGGTATTCGTTGAATGGTGCGGCGATCAGAAACATCTCGTCCTGCGGCTGACTTTCCTGCCAATTGATTTGAGCCTGCCGGCTATCGACCGCATCGCTCGTTTCGGTGCGCTTTCCCTGGCTGATCGCCCGCCAGTGTTGCGGCAATCCGATATCGAGCGAGAAGGTCAGCATGCTTTCGCCCGGAAGGTTCTCCAGACGCGGGTACCAGCCGCTTTCTCCGCTGAGCACCGCCCCTTCCGCAGCGATGATGCCCGGCGAATTTTCGAAGGTGCGCGCTTCGCGAGCATCCTGCTGCGGAGGATGGAATATTTCGCCACGATAAGACACTGTGAAACTGTCTTTCCCGGCCGGCAACGTGACATGGTATCTCCGCAGGTTATCTTCTGACCTTTCATCCATGGCATTGATCGTGGCATCCGGCGAGACGGGATGCAGATCGCTGTGCATTGAAAAATTCAGCGACCGCGGTGAGCCGGATGGCAAACTGATGCGATCTTGCGCTTCCAGACTATGCTGTTCCGGATGCAGCACGATGCGCAATTGATGGTGTGGCAGCGTTTGTGCATGGCCGTTTGTGGCGAAGAACATGAACGACAGGACGAGCAATGAACGCATCATGTCAAACCGCTGCTGGTCTGCTTTTCATGTTCGCATCCGCGAACATGCGGGACTTGATCTGAGGTTGTTTGATTCGACTGTAGACTTGCCAACGTATATACATCACTTTTTTGCGGCGTGCCTGGGGTTACCGGAATTGGATCCGACACTTCTGTCGCGACTGGCTTTGCAGGCCGGTTTGCTGCATTCGCCGTAGAGTGTCAGAGTGTGGTCGCGCAGATTGAAGCCCAGCTTCTCGGCAATCGAACGCTGCCGTTTTTCGATGACCTCATCGAAGAACTCCTCGACGCGACCGCAGTGTATGCAGACGATATGATCATGGTGGGGGCCTCGTTCCAGCTCGTACACGGCCTGGCCGCCCTCGAAGTTGTTCCGGGTAACGAGTCCCGCGGCCTCGAACTGGGTAAGCGAGCGGTACACGGTGGCCAGCCCGATCTCTTCGCCGGCATCCAGAAGTTGCCGGTAGATGGCTTCAGCAGTCAGGTGCCGGTCATGGGCTTTTTCCAGAAGCTCAAGCATCTTGAGACGTGGAGCGGTGACTTTAAGTCCGGCATTGCGCAGATCCTGGCTTTCCATGCGGGTTACTCCCATTGGATGCGATGAACACGGAGCGATGACGGACCGGACCGACTGTCATATGCAAGCTTTATGTTGCGCTGCATCCCGGCACTAAGCCTGTGGTCGACTTGAAACGGGGATTGCCCTTCAGTCCATTTCCGCTCTTTTGACTAATGTCCGAACCCTACTCATAATACCCGCGTCTTTTGTGGGTTTGACATTTGTAACTATCATACACAAAACGCTTGCACTTGAGAATAGTTATCATATAAGATGAGAACCATTCTCAAATGAAAAGCCCTTGGAACAGCTTCATCGATACTGTTTCAAGATAATTTTAGCCAGGCTGATGCCTTGCACAAGGAGTTACAAATGTCATCAACCTTGATCCGTATGATTCTCGCCGCAATCACCTTAGCCTTTGTGGTTCTGCTGACACCGGCTGCTCATGCAGATGCTGCATCCGAAAAGGAAGAACAATCCATCCTTCACATGCTCGATTATCTGAGTGTGGATTATGGAGGTTCGGTATTGTTCGGGAAGATACTTAACGAGAGCGAGTACCAGGAACAGGCTGAATTCGCAGCTCAATCGGTTAAGCTGATAAGCTTGCTGCCCAATCATCCGCTCTTGGCGGCCATGATCAAGGATGCGCAGGAGCTGGCCCGCAATGTCGGAGATAAGGCTCCACCCGAGCAAGTCAGTGCTGCAGCCCAGCAGCTACGCAGGAATATCATCGCTGCATACCATGTCCCGGTATCGCCGAAGCGGATCCCGGATTCACAGCGGGCGACTGTCTTGTTTCAACAGTTGTGTACGAAGTGCCATGGCACAACAGGATATGGAGACGGGCCGGAAAGCACAAAGCTATACCCGAAACCTGCCAATTTCCAGGATGCGACGCGCATGGGCAAACGCAGTGTCTATGGACTTTACAATACCATTTCACTGGGCGTTCCAAAGACGGCCATGGTTGGATTTACGCAACTTTCCGATGATGAACGCTGGGCATTGGCATTCCATGTCTCCAATTTACATAACCGGCCGGAACGTCTGGATCTGGGGCGCAGACTCTGGGAGAAACGTGATTTTCAGGGAATGACTCCAAACCTGGTTGCGCTTACCACGCAGACTGCAAACGAGGTCGGCATCAACCACGGCGACAATACCAGAGCGGTATTCGAATACCTTCGCGCCGAACCAAAGACGATTGTAACCGCGCGGCATGCCACCCTGATTTTCGCCACTGAACAGCTCGATCAAGCGCTGATCCGTTACCGCGCCGGAGATAGGGCTGAAGCGCAACGTTACGCCATCGCGGCTTATCTGGAGGGTTTTGAGCCGATGGAGATCAGTCTCGTCAACATCAATGCACAGCTCCGCCTCGATATCGAACGGGAAATGATGGCGATACGCCAACTCATCTATGCCGGCGCCCCGGCTGAAACGCTGGCAATGAAAATCGATCTGGCAAAGGATATGCTCACTCAAGCCGACGAATTGCTGAGAGAAGGCAAGCTCACGATCGCAGGAGCCTTCATCAGCTCGCTATTCGTCCTGTTGCGCGAAGGATTGGAGGCGATCCTGGTCCTTGCGGCAGTCATCGCTTTTGTAGTGAAGAGCGGGCAACGCAGCGCACTGCCCTACATCCACGCCGGTTGGGGTGGGGCACTCTTGCTGGGCATGCTCACTTGGGCAGCGGCAACCTGGTTGGTGGACATATCGGGTGCCGGACGGGAAATAACCTCGGGAGTCACTGCACTGATCGCCTCTGCCATGTTGATCTACGTGGGTTTCTGGCTACATGACAAGACTCATGCGCGTGCCTGGCAGAGATTCCTGAAGGACAAGGTTGGCGCCGCACTGGAAACGAAGACACTGTGGGCGCTCGCAATGATCTCATTTTTCGCGGTGTACCGCGAAATCTTCGAAACCGTATTGTTCTACCAGGCTCTTTGGGCGCAAACCAGCGAAGGCACCAGATCCGCTCTGTGGAGCGGCATGCTGACGGCCGGCCTGACACTGCTGGCCATCGGTTGGGGATTGTTCCGTTTCGGGTTAAGGCTGCCGCTTGGTCCCTTCTTTTCAGCCACGTCGATCTTGTTGGCGATCATGGCCGTTATTTTTGCAGGTCAGGGAGTCGCTTCATTGCAGGAAGCCGGAGTTGTTACGACCAGCCCGGTCAATTTCATCTCGATGCCGATGTTGGGGGTGATTCCGACCACACAAACCCTGATGACCCAGGCAGCAGTCATCGGGATATTGTTTCTCTGTTACTGGATTCCGCTCCGGCGCCAGCGCGGTGACCAGATCGACAACCCGCCGGCTTCACAAGCCTGAACGGCTGAGGGGCCGGGCAGGATTCTTGGCGCGTTGAGCCGAAATCAGTGTTTCTTCGGCCGTCCGGTTTTTATCTTCTCCAGCTCACTCAATGCACGCTTCACTTGCGTAGCGTTGAGTTCGGCCAAAGCCTTCAGTCCGGCGCGCAGCACTTCGCTTTTTTTCACATGCATTCCAGCCTTCAGGCAGAACGCCTTGATCTCGGCGATCTTCTGATACTCGCTTTGCGGCATCGTGAAGCTGTCGCGCACCACTTTCTTTTTTGATTCCTTTTTCTGTTTTTTCGCGGCGGGTCGTGGCGTATCTTTGACCATGGTATTGACCGCCGGTTTTTTCAATCGCTTTGCGGGGGCGGTCGTTTTCTCCACCGGCGATTTTTTTGCGGATGCCTTTACTTTCTTTTTGGTTGTCATGTTATCTCCTTGGGATTACAGTAGCATAAACAGTGTATACGGTATACGCTGGGAAACAAAATGTAATATTCAGGAGTTGCGATGGATCTGATACTGTGGCGACACACGGAAGCAGTGGATGGCACACCCGATCATTCCCGCGAACTCACTCCCAAGGGAATCAAACAGGCCGAGAAGATCGCGGCTTTTCTGCGCCCGCACTTGCCTGATGACTGCCGCATTCTGGTCAGCCCTGCTATCCGCACCCAACAGACCGTTGCAACCCTCACCGATCAATTCACGCTGGCCCCCTCTATCGCACCCGGCGCTTCGGCACATGCCGTTTTGCAGGCAGCACGCTGGCCCGAGGCGGGCGGCACGGTGCTGGTGGTCGGGCATCAGCCGACTCTGGGCGAAGTCGCTGCAAAGCTGCTCGGCTGCGAGGGCTATTCATTAAGCATCAAAAAGGGCGCATTGTGGTGGTTCAATAGCCGCGAACGCGAGGGCTCGACGAATATCACCTTGCGCCTGGTCATTTCGCCGGACTTTCTGTAAGGCTAGTTAAGGAGAACATCATGTTCGAATCTGCCGAACTCGGTCACAAGATAGACAAAACCACATATGACGCAGAAGTGCCGAAGTTGCGGGAAGATCTGCTTAACGCGCAGTTCGAGCTGGCTCAAAATGCCAAATTTCCTGTCATCATTCTGGTCGGCGGGGTGGATGGCGCGGGCAAGGGCGAGACGGTCAACCTGCTCAACGCATGGATGGATCCGCGCCACATCGTCGCCCATGCGATGGGCGAGCAGTCGGATGAGGAACGCGAGCGCCCGCCGATGTGGCGGTTCTGGCGCGCGCTGCCGCCCAAGGGAAAGATCGGCGTGTTCTTCGGTTCCTGGTACACCTCGCCCATCGTGCAACGTGTCATGGGTAAGATCAAGGCTTCCGCTCTGGACCAGAGCATAGACGAGATCAACCGCTTCGAGACGATGCTCACCAACGAAGGCGCGTTGATCATCAAATTCTGGTTCCATCTTTCCAAGGAGGCTCAGCGCAAGCGCCTCAAGAGCCTGGAGAAAGCCCCCAAGACACGTTGGCGTGTCACCGATCTTGACTGGGAACGATTCAAACTCTACGACAAATTCCGCAAAGTCTCCGAGCACGCGCTGCGCGCCACCAGCACTGCGGAAGCGCCATGGATCGTGATCGAAGGCACCGACCCCCGTTATCGCAGCCTGACCGCCGGCAGGATATTGCTCGAAGCGTTGCGCAAGCGCCTGCATCATCCTGCGCAAGCTGCCCCCTCCAACGCCGCTCCGCTGCATGCGCCGATCGACAGCCTGAACGTGTTCGACAAGATGGATATGTCGCAGAAGATCGCCAAGAAAAAATTCGATGCCGAACTGGAAAAATATCAGGGCAAACTCAATCTGCTCACGCGCGACGAACGCTTTCACAACATGTCCGTTATTGCGCTGTTTGAGGGTTCGGATGCGGGTGGCAAGGGCGGCGCGATACGCCGTATCACCGGTGCACTGGATGCGCGCCACTACCGCATCATCCCGGTCGCTGCACCCACCGAGGAGGAGCGTGCCCAGCCTTATCTGTGGCGGTTCTGGCGGCACATCCCGCGCACCGGTCGCGTGACGATCTTCGACCGCTCATGGTACGGGCGGGTATTGGTGGAGCGCGTCGAGAAATTCTGTTCCGAAGGGGACTGGATGCGCGCCTACAGCGAGATCAACGACTTTGAGGAACAACTGGTCAGGCACAACACCGTGCTGGTTAAATTCTGGTTGGCCATCACCAAAGAAGAGCAATTGCGCCGCTTCAAGGAACGCGAAAAGACCGGCTTCAAACGATTCAAGATCACCGAGGAAGACTGGCGCAACCGCAAGAAATGGAACGAGTATGAACGCGCTGTATGCGACATGGTAGACCGCACCAGCACCGGGATCGCGCCGTGGACACTGGTGGAGGCCAACGACAAGAACTACGCGCGCATCAGGATTCTTAAAATACTGTGTCAGCAGATCGAAGCGGCGATGAAGCGCAAGTAATTCCAATTCTATTTCATCGGTGACACGGCGTTGGCTTCCTGATGGAACTACTGGCCAATCGACTAGGCTGTCAAAAAACGACAGCCAAGTCGCTGGTTATAGCCGTACTAAAATGTACTGTCTTCGTCGTTCGCTCGTTGCCGCCTTGTTTCACCTTCGAAATGGAATTGGAATAACCATTCAGCCTGACAGGAACTATTCGCAGCGCTCGCCCGGCTTCAACTCAAAGAAGCGCGGAAATTCGGTGGGGTGGCCCACCAACACCTTCACACAATCGCCCACCTTGAAATTCCCATAACTCATCACCTCGATCCGATCGCCGCTGTTCAGAGGCTGGACGGTAAAACGGTTCGCGCCGTGGGCGACCTGTGGCGGTTCATCACGGCTATCTCTTCGGCCGCCCATGCTGCTGCCTATGCCAAACATCACTCCGCCGAAGCTGCCGCCGGAGCCGGTCCCAACGCTCAAGCCGACACCCGCGTGGGTATCGCCGGGCCTGTTTGCTTCAGCCTGCTTGCGTTCCACTTCGGTGAATTGATGCTCGTCCACCACCCTTGCCAGCCTCACATAACGTGCATCGTCTTCCAGTTTGGGCGCGCTCTGACAAGCAGCAAGCAACACCAGCAAGGTTGCGGCAACGAACTTTTTCATACTTGAACTCCTCACACAACTATTGATGGGTTGTACTGATACATACGGACTGGTTACTACCGCCCAAAATCCCTCATCAAGATTTTGCGGAGCCAGAATAATTGATTTGGATTATCTTCCGATACTTAAAATAACCACCCCAGTGCCAACCAGCATGATCGTCAGCCACTCGCGCAGGCTGGGGCGTTCATTCAGAAAGATGACTGCAAAGATCGCGACCAGCACCAGGCTGAACTTGTCCACCGGCGCGACTTTGGAAGCTTCACCCGATTGCAGTGCACGAAAGTAGCATACCCATGATGCGCCTGTGGCCAGGCCGGACAATGACAGAAACAGCCATGTTCTTGGTGCGAGCGCAAAGGGGTCGCTCCACTTTCCGGCGAAAAACACAAAACCTGACAACACCAGCAAGATCACAAGGGTTCGTATCAGCGTGGCGTAATCCGAATCGACGCCTTCCAGTCCAATCTTGGCGAAGATGGCCGTCATCGCCGCAAAGACTGCGGAGAGTAATGCCCAGTAGAACCAGCTATGCTCAGATAACATCGGTTCAGCTTATCGATTATTTGTTACTGCAATTGTCCGGAGGGCTGCACCAGCACCCACGGGCTGACCACCACCGCCCAGACCAGCGCATCGATCGCCAGCCATGCAGCCGCCTGTTCGTCCGTTACTTTACCCAGCTTGCCAGACATCATCCATTGCCGGATCTGCGCGGCATTATCTTCGGACATCTGGAACGCCACTTCGACCAGATCCAGTTCGTCGCTCACGTGGATCGCCGCACCGCTGGCGAAGAAGCGCTGTAACTCCTTCCAGGCGATCTGCGCGGTTTCCAGATTTACTTTGACGCGGTAGATTTCTTGCCGGTTTGGATTTGTCATTCAATAATCTCAATGTATGGGGCGCTTGCTGCAACACCCTCCAACGCCCCCTTGTACCCGCAAGGGGTACGCCGGTGATATCCCCGATGCCATGCATCGATCCTTCCGCAGTCAAGGGGAGTGCACGTCGCTCCTCCCCTGATAAGGGGAGGCTGGGAGGGGTTTATGCACCCTTCAGATAATTATCCTTCAACTCCATGTAATGCTCTGCGGAATGTTTCAGGTAACTCATCTCCTCTTCCGTCAGCGCGCGCACCGCCTTGGCAGGACGGCCCATGTGGAGCATGCCGCTCTGCAGTACCTTGCCCGGCGAGATCAGGCTGCCCGCGCCTATCATCACACGGTCTGGAATTACCACATCGTCCATGATGATGGAGCCCATGCCAATCAGGCATTCGTTGCCTATCGTGCAGCCGTGAATGATGACCGAGTGGCCGACCGTCACATAATCGCCAATGATCAACGGCGACCCCTCCGGTTTGTCTGTCGACTTGTGCGACACG
>JBDTPM010000411.1:0-3987 GCA_039932695.1 Gallionella sp.
GGTATCTTTGATCTTGGTTTTGCCTACGAAAAGGGCAGCGATGAATATGGCAATGCCAATCCTTACGATGCGGCCACCAATCCTTGCGGCGGCATGGCGGTTGGGGCAAATTGCTCCGGTCACAGCACCACGTACACGTCCCTGAAACTGAATTTCACCGACGCCGACAGGCTGAAATTGGCATACAGCAAAGCCGGTCAGGTGGGTGCAGCGAGCACGGCGACCGGCGCGATCCAGTTCTCCATGGGATTCGACCATGACTTCAACGAACACACAACGGCGTATGCTCTGTTCTCGGTGCTGAAGAACGACCGGCTGGTGAGCTACGGCCTGTCGAGCGCGGCCAGTAGCGGTGGAGTCAACTCGGTGAATTCCACCGGTGATGGCGGTGCGGCGCCATCGGTATTCTCGTTCGGGTTGAGACATTCGTTCTGGTAAGTCATCGGGAGATCGTTGCCCGGCGGCCAACGATCATTGCTAACCGCGAGCCCCGTGCAATATGCAAATCAGATCGTTGCCATCGCATGAGTCGGGTATAGTTGCTGCTGTCATGTCGTGAAGTGGAGTGTGCCGGTATGAGTCGTCTGCTAGTTCTGTTTGCCATCGTGGCGGTGGTTTACCTGCTGTTCAGGTCTTATCGCAAGAATGCCTCCGCGCAGGACAAGACCGATGCCGAGGATATGGTGCGTTGCGCGCATTGCGGTGTGCATTTGCCCAGGAGCGAGAGCATCCGGGCCGAGGGTCGGGATTTTTGCAGCGCGGAACATCGTGATGCCTATCGGAAATAAGCCCATTTTGGGGGCAAATAATCCTGTATCGGGCGCAAATATTTCTATGGAAGCGCTGATCAAGTCCGTTCGTGGTGAGTGTTTTCCGTTCGTACCCCTCGATACACCGCGCTACGCACGGTACCCTTCGACTGAGCTCAGGACAGGCTCGGGGCGAACGGAAAATGTATCGAACCATATTTTAGGACTTGATCAGCGCTTCCCTATTGCAGGTGCGCATTGAGCGCGGCGATAGACCAGCCTGCCACGGAGTTTCCCCCCGTCAATTTTTGGCGACCACTGCTTTATTTCAATCTGTACCGGCTGACTCTCGCCGGTTTCTTCGTGTTGCTCTCCAGCGTGTTCGGTTCAACGCTATCGCTGGGCTCTCATCATGTGACGCTGTTCTTCGCCACCAGTATGGCGTATCTGGCAGCGGTGATCGTATCATTCGTATCGTTGCGCCTGCGCTGGCCGCGTATCACCTTGCAACTGGCCGGACAGGTGGGCGGGGACATCGCCGGGCTGACCGTGCTTTCCTATGCCAGCGGCGGGATACAGAGCAACGTCGGGCTGCTGCTGCTGGTTTCGCTGGCGGCGGCCGGGATGATCAGTCGTGGCAGGATCACGCTGTTCTTTGCCGCATTGGCCAGTATCGCCGCTCTGCTGGAGCATTCGTATGCGGTGCTGTACGACTATGCCGATGTGGCGCAGTATGTTCAGGTCGGATTGCTGTGCATATCCTATTTCGCGGTTGCCTGGCTGGCGCATACGCTGGCGAAATATGCGGTGGAAAGCCAAAAGCTGGCGCAACGCCGCGGCCGCGACCTGGTCAGCCTGGCCGAGGCGAATCGTCTGGTGATGCGCGACATGCACGACGGCGTGCTGGTGGTGGACGGGCAGGGCATGATCATGCAGATGAATCTGAGTGCCGAGCGATTGCTGCACAAGAATATAAGCCAGGAAAGCCCTTTGTCGGATTCCTTTCCGATCCTGTTCGGGGAATATGCAGTGTGGAAGCGGAACGGAAACGCCAGCAGGGATATCCTGCAGCTGGACGAGGGTCTGCAGGCCAGACTGCGTTTCGTGCCGATCGAAAGCGATGCCGCGCAAGGTGCGGTGATCTTTCTGGAAGACATGCGACGTGTGCGAGCCGAGGCGCAACAGATCAAGCTGGCCGCACTGGGGCGTTTGACCGCGAATATCGCCCACGAGGTGCGCAATCCCTTGTCGGCGATCAGCTATGCGACGGAGCTGTTGCAAGAAGAGCGGGGCGATGCCAAGCAGCAGCGCCTGCTGCAGATCGTGCTGGATAACACCCTGCGCATCAATCAGATCGTGCAGGACGTGATGCAGTTGAACCGGCGCGATCGTGCTCAGCCGGAAGTGTTCGAGCTGGATGTGATGCTGCGCGTGTTCATGGAGGAGTTCTGCCTCGCGGAACAGCTGGAGCAGGGGGAGATGGTGCTGGGGGGGTTGCCGGTATATATGGTTGTATTTGATCGCGGCCACTTGCGCCAGGTGTTGTGGAATCTGTGTCTAAACGCACTGCGCTATTGCCGCAAATTGCCCGGAAGCCTGAGCTTGACGATGGGTATGTCTGATCAGCGGGTGGCGCTGGACGTACAGGATGATGGCCCCGGCATTCCGGTGGAACAGCTGGGAAAATTGTTCGAGCCGTTCTTTACCACCGCGACCGAAGGAACTGGTCTGGGATTGTATATAGCCAAGGAATTATGCGAGGCGAACGGTGCGTTGCTGGAATATCATGCGGGCGGAAGACAGGCGGGTGCCTGCTTCCGCATTACGTTTGGAGAGCAGGATAGAGATGGCGGGGGACATGAGCATGGCGGATAGCTATCGGGCGAAAAGCCCGTCGGTGCTGCTGGTGGACGATGAGCCGGATATCCTGGAGTTGCTGGAACTGGCGCTGCACAAGATGGGCATGGAGGTGGACAAGGCCGCTAACGTGCAAGCGGCGCTGGCGAAGCTGGCATCGCGCCGCTATGACCTGTGTTTGACCGACATGCGCTTGCCTGACGGCGATGGCTTGCAGGTGGTGCAGCATATCGCGCAGCAGAATCTGGATGTGCCGGTGGCGGTAATCACCGCCCACGGCAACATGGAAAACGCCATTACCGCGCTCAAGGCGGGCGCGTTCGATTACCTGGCGAAGCCGGTCTCGCTCGACCAGTTGCGCACTCTGGTGAAATCCGCGCTGAACCTGCCGCAGGCGGGCTCATCCGGCGACAAGGTTCTGCTCGGTCACGGACCCGCGATGCAGAAGGCGCGCGATCTGATCGCGCGGGTGGCGCGCAGCCAGGCCCCGGTGCATATCAGCGGCGAATCGGGTAGCGGCAAGGAGCTGGCTGCGCGGCTTATCGTGCAAAGTGGCGCGCGGCATGACCAACCCTTCATCGCGGTGAACTGCGGGGCGATCCCGGAAAACCTGATGGAGAACGAATTCTTTGGATACAAAAAAGGCGCGTTCACCGGGGCTGACAAGGACCGGGATGGTTTTTTCCAGGCGGCGCATGGCGGGACGTTGTTTCTGGACGAGGTCGCGGATCTGCCGCTTGCGTTGCAGGTCAAGCTGTTGCGGGCGATACAGGAAAAGCTGGTGCGCAAGATCGGCGCCACCACCGAGGAGCCTGTGGATGTGCGCATCATCAGCGCGACCCATCAGGATCTGGCCGAACTGGTGCGACAGGGCGCATTTCGCCAGGATCTCTATTACCGCCTGAATGTGATCCCGATCCAGATGCCGGCGTTGCGTGAACTGCTTGAAGATATACCGGAAATCGCGCAGCGGATCCTGGAACGCATACGCGGCGATGCGAGTGTGCGTTTTTCCAAGGAGACTTTGCGTGCCCTGCAGAACTACAGCTTCCCGGGTAACGTGCGCGAACTGGAGAACGTCATTGAAAGGGCGTTGGCCTTGTCTTCGGGCGGCGTGATCGAGGCCGAGGACCTGCTGCTGGTGCCGGTGGAGCAGAGCCAGACCGATAATGCACCCCTGAGCAGCAAATATCCGCTGACCAAATATCTGGATCAGATGGAGAAACAGGCGCTGCTGGAAGCGTTGCAGCAGACCGGATTCAATCGTACCGCGGCCGCCAAGCTGTTGGGACTGACGTTCCGGACCATGCGCTACCGGATGGAGCGTCTCGGCATCAAAAATCCGGGCGGTGAGGATGATGCGGATTGATGCGCAAGGATT
>JBDTPM010000412.1:0-3760 GCA_039932695.1 Gallionella sp.
CCTGAAAACCTTCGGCATTGGCCAATGATGCAGACGCAACATGATGCTGAACAAGTATCCTGGCGGCGTCATTCGGACCCCTGATTCTCAAATCGCCGGCTATAGATGGGTCGATGTCACTAGTACCTTAGTTCCAGCGCATTGCACAAGAAGCGCATGTAAGGCGCCGCCTGTTTGAAACGCTCCACCACCTGCGGACGCAGGTTCTTTGAAGTCACCGACGCTTCGCTCAAGCCCGCAAGACCGATGAAATCCTTGCGCTTCAAGTCTTCCGCCAGCGGATGATCCTTGGCGAATCCGCGCGGCGCGTTGGAGAGTGCATCGCCTTCCAATGAGAAATGCTTGCTGAAAACCTTGTCATCCCGCGCTGCCACCCACGCATCGCCGTTCTGCACGATGGCCTCGCGTATCTTGAACAGTGCGTCCGCATCCGGGCGCCACAAGCCGATGCCGACAAAACAGCCGCCCGGCTCGATGTGCAGGTAATACCCCGGCGCATGGATGTCCTTGCCGACCACATGCCGGAACTGGATGCCGATGTTGGTCTTGTACGGTGTCTTGTCCTTGCCGAAGCGGATGTCGCGATGGATGCGCATCAACGAGCCGCCGACCTTTTTAGGCAATGCGCGGAAGTGCGGTGAGATCGCGGGCATCTCATTCGCCATGTCGCTGATGAATGCCAGCGCAGGCGTGCGCACCACGTCTTCATAATCCTGATGGTGCGCATCGAACCATTCGCGGTTGTTGTTTTCCGCCAGAGCAGAAAGAAAGATCAGGGTCTGTTTGGTGAAGTAACGATCGGTCATTTCGTTGGCTCCTGTTTGAGTTGAGGAGTAGATCCTGTGGCCGGACAGAAAACCGCGGGAAGTCCGCAATTATTTTGCCAATCCGATGCCTTTGTAAATATCTGGCGGGCGATGCAACCTTGATGGGTTCTTGAATATGAAAGGTATGTGCAGGGCGTTGCGTTGATTGGGGGCTTGGCCCGTTATGAGCCAAGCCCGAGGGTTTCAGCTTACTTTTTGCCGCTTCTGATGAACGCCAAAACGCCGCCAAAGATTACAGCGAACGCCAGGACGTACAATAAAATGGTATCAATCATTTGGTTCTCCTCCGGATTGGTTGATCAATGGGCGATAGTCTCATCCCGGTGAAAATTTAACACAATTTGCATAACAAAAGTCTGACTTATTGCAGTTCTTTCAATAAATATTTGTCCACCGGCTGGTGACTGAGTGGCGTTGCACGACAATGACATCAATTGCCGGGTGTCTCGCCAGCATCTTTCTCCAGTGCTTCCTTCGGGCTGAAATCATCCGGCTGCATGTCGTGCAATGCTGATAGCAGCGGATGCTCTTCCGGCGCCAGTACTTCCTGAGCAGCAGCGAACAGATCGCCTTGCGGGTTCTGCGCGGCGCTCTGTTGTTCCAATCTTACGAGTTGTTTTTTCGCGCTGCGGATCACGCTGTTCGGCCCGCCCGCCAGTGCGGCGACTTGCAGGCCGTAGCTCTGGCTGGTGATGCCTGAGTTCATGTGCCTGAGAGTGCTATGGAGTGAGCTTATGGTAAACATCGATTCCGTTCGTGGCACCTACAGCGTGGCAGGTTGGGCAGCTTTCGATGAAGCCGGAAGTCGTCATTGTGGCAGCATGCGCAGCAGTGTAGGTCGCATCATGGCACGAGGTGCATGCCGCCGCGATTGGCTGTGTGAGCGTCGAAGTGGTAACGACTCGAGTGATGCAATAACTATCGGTATCAGCTGCTGGGTCTTCTGTGCAGGTGAACAGCTTTTCTGTTGAAGGCAGCAGCCCTTGCGCAAGCGGGATGTTGTAGGTGTTGGGCAGGTGACAGGCTTTGCAGGCACGCAGATCGCCCGGATAGCTGACTGCCGTCCTGAAATCGATCGGAGTCCCTGAAGGATTCGTTGTCGTAGGCGCGGGTGTCCCGCCGACGATATAGGGTTGTGTCAGTGCTGCACCGCGATGGATCTTGTGTATCAGCACTTTCATATCCATCGAATTCGAAACGATGGTTGCTCCTTCGAATCGGGCTACCTGGGTATCGTTGGATTCATTCGGATTATGGCAGAGTGCACAATATTGAACGCCGCGCCTGGTGCCTTTGTGCGCCGCGATGGTTGCGTGGCATGCATTGCACTTGGCGTCATCTACCACGGCCCGCCGCGCGACAGGTGTGGCATCCGTCACAATAAAAGGCAGTAGCGGGGATACGGCGCTGAACTTAACTAAGGCAACATCCTGGACATATCCCTCCAGCCCGATGACGTAACTACCTGTGGCGGGTACCGGAATGGCTTCAGGTGCAGAGAAGGTGTACCGGAAGATGCCGTTAGGTGCATCAACGGGTGCGAGAGTCCCAGTTATAACGCTGCCCTGTATCGTGGCTTGCCAGTAATTCGCATAGTCAGTTGTGGGGCCGGCGATGGTGGCCTTGAGTGATGCAATGGGTGCTGTCATGATGTCCACGGGCGTGCCGTTCGCCTTAACCTGGAACGTGACGCTTGGTTGCTGACCGGGACCTGTGCTGGATATGCTTTGTATGGACAAGGTGAGCACTGAACATACCACGCTCACGTTGGTGATGTTGGCGCTTGAAATGCTCCCGGTGTTATTTGTCAGCGTGCATGTCTGGGCGGGGGCTGTGGGGTTCTGGCTCACCGCTACACTGTAGGCGCTGTTGTTGGCGAGGGGTGCTGTGAAAGCAAATGTTCCGGCAGTATTGACGGTTATCTCATCTCCGCCATTATTGGTGAGCTTGAGTCCGCTGACCGAAATGCCGCTTACCGCGCCGCTCACGGTATATGTGCCGCTTCCGGTTGAAGTGCCTCCGCCGGAACTACCGCCGCCGCAGCTAACCAGCGAGAGCAAAGCAACAAGGAAAAACGCAGAGACAACGGAGATGCGATATTTGAATTTTTGTGCGGTGCTCATGCGATTCTCCCAGTTATTGAGTAAAATCAAAGATGGCAGTGCTAAATTATGGATTATTGTTAGTGCTGCAGTAATCTACACTTGAGCTAAGATGACTGCAAGCAACATCAGAATTTTAGGGAGCTTTGAACAAGTATGGACTCGTCATTCCCGCGAAAGAGTGAATCCGGCGAGATAAAAATGCATTTTGTTTAGACCCAATCGATTCCCGCTTTCGCGGGCATAACGTACTTACAACAGCTTTTTAAGTGTATAAAGTTTTTCCAGCGCTTCCTTCGGGCTGAGATCATCCGGCTGCACATCACGCAATGCGCTTAACAGCGGATGCTCTTCCGGCTCCGGAGCTTCTCGCCCAGAAGACATGGGGGCTGCGGTGAACAAGTCGCCTTGCGGATTCTGTGATGCGCTCTGTTGTTCCAATCTCACCAGTTGTTTCTTCGCGCTGCGGATCACGCTGCCTGGCACGCCCGCGAGGGCGGCGACTTGCAGTCCGTAGCTCTGGCTGGCTGCGCCTTCGTTGACGCTGTGCAGAAAGACGATGCTGTGCTGGTGTTCGATGGCGGCGAGATGAACATTGGACAGTTGGGTAAACTCCTCGGAAAGGCGCGTGAGTTCGAAGTAGTGCGTGGCGAACAAGGTGTAGCTGCGGTTGATCTCCAGCAGATGGCGCGCGATCGCGTAGGCAAGGGCGAGGCCGTCGAAGGTGGAGGTGCCGCGCCCGATCTCGTCCACCAGCACCAGACTTTTCCCGGTGGCGTTGTGCAGGATGTTGGCGGCCTCGGTCATCTCGACCATGAAGGTGGAGCGCCC
>JBDTPM010000413.1:0-2246 GCA_039932695.1 Gallionella sp.
CTCGTCGAAGCGGCGGCCGATCAGGCGCTTCACGCCGTACAGCGTGTTCTTCGGGTTGGTCACGGCCTGACGCTTGGCGGGCGCGCCGACCAGCACTTCACCGTCTTCCATGTAGGCGATGATGGAAGGCGTGGTGCGGGTGCCTTCCGCGTTCTCGATCACCTTGGTCTTGCCGTTCTCCATGATGGCCACGCAAGAATTCGTCGTGCCCAGGTCGATACCGATGATTTTTCCCATGATGTTTCCTTTCGTAAATTGTTGAATCCGTAAATCTGTTGCCGGTTAAGGTGGGGTGGGTAATCGTTATTTCAAGTGCTAATCGTAACCTCGTCATTCCGGCGCAGGCCGGAATCCAGTGCCTTTATCCAATGTGCCTTTGGCTTTGTCTCCGCAAAGCGGAGAGGTATTTGAATGTCTGGATTCCGGCCTGCGCCGGAATGACGGATGCGCTTATCCCTTCCCCTTGCTAACCATTACCAGTGCCGGACGCAGCACCCGGTCATTCAACGCATAACCCTTCTGCATCACGCTGACCACGGTGTTGGCCGGCTGGTCACTGTCTAACATGCCGATCGCCTGATGCTTGTGCGGATCCAGCTTTTCGCCGACCGGGTTGATTTCCTTGATATTGAATTTCTCGAACACGCTGGTAAGCTGCTTCAGCGTCAGCTCCATGCCACTCTTGAAGCTTTCCACCGTAGCTTCCTTGACGGCCAGGCCGGCTTCCAGGCTGTCCTTCACCGCCAGCACCTCGTTGGAGAAGCGCTCAACCGCGAATTTATGCGCCTTGCTCACGTCATCGGCGGCGCGGCGGCGGATGTTCTCGCCCTCGGCCTTGGCATACATCCACGCATCATAGTGTTCCTGCGCCTTGCGCTCGGCTTCCTGGAGCATCTCTTCCAGACTGGGTATCGATTCCGTTGCCGGCGCCATGGAGGCTTCGGTGCTTGATATGTCAGGTTGTTGTTCGATCTGCGAGGTGTTCTCGTTCTGTTCCATACTGATCTCCAGGTTTCGTCTGGTGGCTAATGGGGGCAGAGTTTCCTATTTCAAGAGCAAATGAAATAATTTTCCGCAGGCATGATTCCGGGAAGACATTGATATAGCAAATGGTGATGTTGTTTATGTTCTGTACAATTAGTCATTCAAATCGTTCAATGCGCATCCAATAACTCGAACTCTTGTCATCAGGAATCTTTAAGAATGCTGAGGGAGCTACTTTCCAAAAATATGAAAAAGCTGGCCGGTGCTGTTTATTTCGCACGGGGCAAGGCCTATTTCGAAGATGGATTGGTGAGTTCGGTTGAGGAGAATGAAGACGAGATCACCGCTTGCGTGCAAGGCACATACGACTATGAGGTTCGATTCTGTGAGGAAGACGGCGAGCTTGGCTTTGAGTGCAGTTGTCCGGTGGGACAAGATTACGATTTCTGCAAGCATTGCGTAGCGGCTGGTCTGGCTGTGCTCGCGCAGGATGTATCCAAGAAACAGCGCAGCCCCACGAATGACATCCGCAAATATCTGGAGACGCTGGGGCCGGAAGCCTTGATGGGCATCATTACGGATACGTGCAAACACGACAAGCGCTTGCGCGAAAAACTTTTGCTGGCGGCGCGGGGACGGGGAAACGCGAATACCGCCGTCAAGGCCTGGAAGGATGCGCTGAATCGCGCCACCGCTACGCGCGGCTTCGTGGATTACCATGAGATGAACTCCTTTGCCGCAGGCATCCAGGAGGTGCTTGATGCGCTGACTGGCTGGATTGATGGCGGACGCGCGGCGCAGGCTGTTGACCTGGCGGAGTATGCGGCAAGCAAAGTGGAAAAACTGCTCGAAGAATGCGACGACTCCAACGGCGAATTGGGTGAGCTTCTGGAGAGTATCGGCGAGTTGCACCTGGCGGCTTGCAGGAAGGCTAGCCCTGACCCGGTAAAATTGGCCGGGCGGTTGCTGAATCATGAACTGCATGACGATCTGGATACCTTTTACAATGCCGCCGAGCGCTATGCCGACGTACTGGGGGAAAATGGACTCGCCGAGTATCGCCGCCTGGCCGAGATGGAATGGAAAAAGATTCCGGCATTGCCGCCCGGTGACAAGCGAACATGGGAAGGGAATCGCTTTCGCATCACGCATGTCATGGAAACGCTGGTGAAGCAAAGCGGCAACCTGGAAGAGCTGGTGGCTGTGAAGTCCCGCGACTTGTCGATAGAGTTACGCTTTCTGGATATTGCCGAAGTCTACCG
>JBDTPM010000414.1:0-4472 GCA_039932695.1 Gallionella sp.
AGATCCTGGAATTGATACTTTTGTTTGTCCAGATCGAAGGTCAGCGTGGTCTTGATCTGGGCGGTGAGGTCCAGCTTGGGCTGATTGGCCTGTATGCCGACCGATAGATCGATCTTGCCTGGCACGCCGATAGCGATGCGTCCGGTCTTGAGATTCAGATCCCTGATCTCGTATTGCGCACCGCTACGATCATCGCGATAGCTGAGACTGGTCTTTTCCACGGATACCGAAGCGATGTCGAACTTGACCGGCGCGCCGGCCGTACTCTTCTGCTGCGCCGGTTTCTGCTCGACCTTGCCCAACAAGTCGTCGATGTTGGTCGTGCCGTCCCTGTGCATGATCAGCCTGGCTTTCAAACCGCTCACCGCAACCTCGTCCACCACCACTTGCTTGCGCAGCAAAGGCCATAGCGCGAGCGACACGCGTGCCGATTCGATCGATGCAAATTCCCTGTCATTCCTGAATTCGGACAGCGACACCTTGCTCAGACTGGCGCCTATGCTGGGGTAAAACGACAATTTTATATCGCCGTCCAGGCGCAGATTGCGCTGCTTGCTGTCCTTCACGGCCTTGATGATCTGCGTCTTGTAATCGTTGGGATTGAAAGTCAGCGCCACATAAGCGATGCCCGCCACAGCGATGCCGATCAGCGCAACCACCCCCAGCAAACCGTATTTAAGGATTTTGTTCATGCTCGTCCCAGCAGAATAAAGATAGGGACAGATTATAACGGAAGTAAAGCGGGCGAGCTGCGTAGGGGCGTATGGCTTTCGCCCTTTGGCAATATACCCATTCAGTAAGGGCGTATTGCCATTCGCCCCTACGGCTAGATCACCTTGGAATAGGTGGCATGCTCCTGCCGTGTGCGCAAATATTTGTCGAACACCATGCAGACATTGCGTATCAGCATCCGCCCCTTGGGTGTCACCCTGATCGATTCCGGTGACATTTCCAGCAGGCCTTCACGCTCATATTCCCGCAACTCCTTCATCTCGGTGGCAAAGTACTGATCGAAGTCGATCAGGTAGGCGATGTTGAACGACTCCTTGGACAACTCGAAGTGGCACATCAATGCCTGGATGATGGCGCGCCGCACCAGATCGTCGGCATTAAGCTCCATGCCGCGCATGATGGGCAGTACGTCCCTGTCCAGCGCATCGTAGTAATCTTCGAGTTCGCGATAATTCTGGCTGTAGGTCGGGCCGATCTTGCCGATGGCGCTCAGGCCCAGCGCGACCAGATCACAGTCGGAATGGGTCGAATATCCCTGAAAGTTGCGGTGCAGCCTGCCCTGACGCTGGGCAACAGCAAGTTCGTCTTCCGGCTTGGCAAAGTGATCCATGCCAATGTATACGTAGCCCGCCTTGGTCAACTTATCCACCGCCATGCTGAGAATATCCAGCTTCACCTGCGGTGCCGGCAGATCCTCTTCGTGGATGCGTCGTTGCGGCTTGAACATGGTCGGCATGTGCGCATAATTGTAGATCGACAAACGATCAGGATTGGCGGAGATAACCTTGTCCAGCGTCACGCCGAAGCCCTCCAGCGTCTGCTTGGGCAAACCGTAGATCAAGTCGATACTCACCGATTTGAAACCATTGGCGCGCGCTGCATCTATCACTCGCTGTGTCTCTTCCTGAGTCTGGATGCGATTCACCGCGCGTTGCACCTCATCATCAAAATCCTGCACCCCGAGGCTGATGCGATTGAAGCCCACTTCCCCGAGCAGCGCGATAGTCTCGTCGCTGACCTTGCGCGGATCGATCTCGATGGAATATTCGCCGTCCTTCACCAGCTTGAAATGTTGGCGTATCGCCGCCATCACCTGGCGTATCTCATCATCACTGAGGAATGTCGGCGTGCCGCCGCCGAAATGCAGTTGCTCGACCACCTGATCGGGCCCCAGCAGCATCGCTTGCATCGCCATTTCCTTGATCAGATAACGCACATATTCGGCTGCCTTGG
Source organism: Gallionella sp. (assembly GCA_039932695.1). GTDB lineage: Bacteria > Pseudomonadota > Gammaproteobacteria > Burkholderiales > Gallionellaceae > Gallionella. The sequence goes on from JBDTPM010000414.1 coordinate 1,966, forward strand.
TTTTATCCTTGGTGATCACCTTGTTGCAGGCGCAGTAGAAACACAGTGTGTTGCAGAACGGGATGTGGATATACAGCGACAAAGGACGGGCGATACCGCCGATCTCGCGCTTGGCGACCCACTGGGCGTAGGTCTCGGCGTTGAAGGCTTCAACGAAGCGATCTGCAGTCGGATACGAGGTATAACGAGGACCGTTCTTGTCCAGCCTGCGTATCAGCTCCAGGTCCACTACCAGTTGATTGACTGCTTTATCCATAAATCCCCCATAAAGTAATGGGGACTATGCCAGCAATACGCCAACATCGGTTTGATATATGTCAAAATCCATGTCATATTTCGTCTTTGGGCAGCGGTGCTCAGGGTCAGTATTCGCGGCTTTCCGTGTCCTTGAAGTGCTCCCCCATTTTTCCAAGGTAATCGACACGTGCAGCGTTCCGTATCATTCAATCAACTAAAAATAGCCTGCTCCAACTGCAATCTGCGCGAGCTGTGCCTGCCTGTCGATCTTAGCGTCGGTGAAATGCAGCAATTGGAAATCCTGAGCCATGCGAAACACGTCTATGCGCGAGGCGATTACCTTTATCGCAGCGGGGACAAACTGCAATCGTTGTATGCCATCCACAGCGGTTCGTTCAAGACCCAATTCCTGCATGAGGACGGACGCGAGCAGGTGACCGGCTTCCAGATGATCGGCGAAATCATAGGCCTGGATGCGATCAGTACCGACCACCACAATTGCGATGCGGTCGCACTGGAGAACAGCGAAGTATGCGAATTGCCATTCAACAAGCTGGAAGCTTTGAGCCGTGAATTGCCCGGACTGCAACGTCACTTGCACAAGATCATGAGCGGCGAGATCGTACGCAGCCAGGGCATCATGCTGCTGCTCGGCTCGATGCGCGCAGAAGAGCGGCTGGCGGCATTCCTGTTGAACCTGTCGCAGCGTTTCGCGGCACGCGGCTTATCACCAACCCGATTCCAGTTGCGCATGTCCCGCCAGGAGATCGGCAGCTATCTGGGACTGCAGTTGGAAACAGTCAGCCGGGCATTTTCACATCTTCAGGATGACGGGGTGATCAACGTCAAGGTTCGTTCGATTGAAATCCTCGATTTGCAACGTCTGAAAGACTGCCTCAATAGTTCGCGATAGTTTGACACCATGTGGGTTTAAGCAGATTATTCGCAACCTGATTTTATTACCGGAGACTAGGCACGATGGATATTCAATCCAGTGAAGTGGAAAGAAAGCGTGCACGCCATTTGCATGCGGTATTGCTGTTTAACTTGGTCATCAATCATATTTTTCTTTTTTTGATGTCGTTGACTTTTATCAAAACCAGCTTCATTCCGATCATTCTGATGATAGCCCTTTCCGTAGCAGCGCTTGGCTATATTCTGACCAGCGCAAAGCGTGCACTTACCAATGAGGCATCCTGGTTTGTGCGCTGCCACTGGCAATTCGCAGCCAAGCGCGCACGCCTGTTCCTGTTCCTGTTTCTGGTGTTGGGAACACTCAGCCTTGCTCTATTTTATGGTGGTCACGCAATGGGCATGAAGTCGGTTGCCACTTGGGCAATCACCGGCGGCTTGGGCATATTACCCTTCATGGTAGCCGTGTTGGGACTCGTCGTCATCGAATTCGACGCCGAACATCAGGCAAAATCAGGCAAGGTGCCTGCAGGTGCCATCGCTTACTACCCGCCTCCCAAGGAAAACAAATAACGCATGGACAAGAAAATCATTCTGAGTGTGGTTGCGCTCGCAATCGTGTCGATATCCCTCATTCTTCTTGCACCCGACAATGCCGTCCACACCCCCGACACGCTGCCATGGAGTATCACTCATCCCACACCCGACACCACCCGCATTTTCGGCATCACTTTGGGGCAAACCAGGCTCGACGAGACAGCGGAAGTATTCAAGGGGCAAGCCGAGGTTGAGATCAGTTTATTCAAGCCCACCGATGGAAAGCTGGGCATCGAAGCATTCGTTGAAGAAGTGAATTATAACGGCCTGAAAGCAAAAATCATCATGAACATCGCCGTGCCAAATGAAGAATTGCAAGGGATGTTCGAGCGCGGCCTGCGCATAAACAGCACTCCCAGCGGCAAACGCATCACTTTGACGTATGATGATTTGGCTCGTGTGCGCAACACTCCGATCTCCAGCTTGACCTATTTGCCCAACGTGCGGCTGGAAGAGGACATCATAGCCAAGCGCTTTGGCAAGCCGGCACAACGTGTACGTGAAAACAAGACCGATGTTATCCATTGGCTCTACCCTCAACACGGTCTCGATATCGTGCTGGGTGGCAAAGAGAAGCCATTGCTGCAATATGTTTCACCTAAGGATTTTGAGCTGTTGCGTGCGCCGTTGCTGGCGAATGGCGAAATTTTGAAATAAGGACTTATTGCTTGGGCGCGGCAGGATCCTTTTCCTGCTGCGTCTTTTCTTTTGGCCGACTGATCAGCATCGAGTCCTCGTCATCGTCCAGCAGGATACGACTG
>JBDTPM010000415.1:0-15915 GCA_039932695.1 Gallionella sp.
GCAGTTTGATTTTCAGCCGTCAGAATTTGGCATTCCAAAAGCGTGATGCGGCGCAGATCGCCAATATCCGCAAGGGTGCTTACATACTGTCTGAAGCGGCCGGTGGCAAGCCACAGGCAGTGATCATCGCTACCGGTTCCGAAGTATCTCTGGCGATGGAAGCGCAAAAGATCTTGGCTGCCGGTGGCGTCAACGCACGCGTGGTGTCGATGCCATCCACCAATGTTTTCGACAAGCAAGACCAGGCCTACCGGGACAGCGTGTTGCCCAAGGGAGTCAAACGCGTCGCGGTCGAAGCGGGTGTGACCGGTGGCTGGTATAAATATGTGGGACTGGATGGCGCGGTGGTCGGCATGGATTGCTTCGGCGAGTCCGCTCCGGCACCGGAGTTGTTCAAGCACTTTGGTTTTACCGCTGACAATGTCGTCAAGGCAGTCAAGGGTGTTTTATAAACATTGACGCATTAATGTGTAGGGGCGTAAGGCCTTGAGCCCGTACTTTTAAAACGCCAATAATTTTTTATATACCATAAGGGGAGAGAGAAATGGCAATTCGTGTCGGTATCAATGGATTTGGTCGAATTGGACGCATGGTGTTCCGCGCTGCGGCAAAGGATTTTCCTGAGATCGAAGTCGTGGCCATCAACGACCTGCTGGAGCCGGACTATCTGGCCTACATGCTCAAACACGATTCTGTGCACGGCCGTTTCAAAGGCGACGTTTCTGTCGATGGCAATACCCTTGTCGTCAATGGCAAGAAGATCCGTCTGACCGCGGTCAAGGATCCGACCGAACTGAAATGGGGCGATGTCAAAGTCGATGTCGTGATCGAATGCACCGGTCTGTTCCTGACCAAGGAAACCTGCGAAAAGCACATCGTCGCCGGTGCCAAGAAGGTGATCCAGTCCGCACCGAGCAAGGACGACACACCGATGTTCGTGTATGGCGTGAACCACGGAAAATATGCCGGCGAGAAGATCGTCTCGGCCGCGTCCTGCACCACCAATGCGCTGGCCCCGGTCGCCAAGGTATTGAACGACACCTGGGGTATCAAGCGCGGGCTGATGACCACGGTGCACGCCGCCACCGCCACCCAGAAGACCGTTGATGGTCCTTCCAGCAAGGATTGGCGCGGTGGTCGCGGCATCCTGGAAAACATCATCCCGTCGTCGACCGGTGCGGCCAAGGCCGTTGGCGTGGTGATCCCCGAGCTGAACAAGAAGCTGACCGGCATGGCTTTCCGCGTACCGACTTCCGACGTGTCCGTGGTCGATCTGACGGTCGAGCTGAACAAGCCCGCGACCTATGACGAAATCTGCGCCGCGATGAAGAAGGCCTCAGAAAGCGGTCCGCTGAAAGGCGTGCTTGGCTATACCACTGACAGTGTTGTCTCAACTGATTTCCGCGGTGAAACCTGCCCGTCGGTATTTGATGCAGGTGCGGGTATTGCTCTGGATCCAACCTTCGTCAAGGTGGTGGCCTGGTACGACAACGAGTACGGCTATACCTGCAACCTGATGCGCATGGTGACACATATCGCCAAGTGATTTTGCGTAGGGGCGTGATTTACCTCGAAGAGGTTCTTTGTACCCTGTGGGTATCACGCCCTGAAGGGCACGGCAAACGTAGGGCGGAACGCTTGCGGTTCCGCCGAATGATTTGGTTATGCGGCGGATCGCCCACAAGGGGCATCCGCCCTACATTCTGGAGTAGAAAAAAATGTCAGTAATCAAAATGACCGATCTGGATCTCAAGGGAAAACGCGTCCTGATCCGTTCCGATCTGAACGTGCCTGTCAAAGACGGCAAGGTGACTTCCGACGCGCGTATCACCGCCTCGATGGCGACCATCGATTTCGCCTTGAAGGCAGGCGCGCGGGTGATGGTGACATCGCACCTGGGTCGCCCTGAAGAAGGGGTCTATTCCGAAGAGAACTCGCTCAAGCCGGTCGCCAACGTGATCGCCAACAAGACGGGCAAGCCGGTGCGTCTGATCCGGGATTGGATCGACGGCGGTTTCAGCGTCGCCGAAGGCGAATTGGTGCTGCTGGAAAATTGCCGCTTCAACAAGGGCGAGAAAAAAAGCCTGGAAGAGACCGCGAAAAAATATGCTGCCTTGTGCGATGTGTTCGTGATGGACGCATTCGGTACGGCGCACCGCGCTGAAGCTTCGACTCATGGTGTGGCAAAGTACGCACCGGTAGCTGCCGCCGGCATTTTGCTCACCCAGGAACTGGAAGCATTGACCAAGGCGCTGCTCAGTCCGGCACGTCCGATGGTCGCGATCGTCGGCGGTTCCAAGGTCTCCACCAAACTGACCGTGCTGGAAAGCCTGTCGGAAAAAGTCGATCAGATGGTGGTCGGCGGCGGTATCGCCAATACCTTCCTCAAGGCTACCGGCCATCCGGTCGGCAAGTCGCTGTGTGAAAACGATCTGGTTCCCACCGCTCAAGCCTTGCTGGAAAAAATGTCGGCACGTGGCGCAAGCATCCCGATCGCGACGGATGTTGTAGTCGGCAAGGAAGCGCCTTTTGTGGCGGGAAACGAAAATACTCCGGCCATGCTCAAGTCAGCGAACGATGTAGCCGATGATGAAATGATCTTCGACATCGGCCCGGATTCGGCACAAGAGATCGCGGACATCATCATGAAGGCAGGGACGGTGGTGTGGAACGGTCCGGTCGGCGTGTTCGAGTACGACCAATTCGGCGAGGGCACCAAAAAGATCGCGATGGCGATCGCCGAAACCAAAGCATTCACCCTGGCTGGCGGCGGTGACACCATCGCCGCGATCCAGAAGTACGACATTTATGACAAAGTGTCCTATATCTCCACCGCCGGTGGTGCGTTCCTGGAGTTCCTCGAGGGCAAGAAATTGCCCGCAGTTGAAATCCTGGAACAGCGGGCTGGTCAATGAGCTGGTAGCTGGTGGAAAAACCGGTTGGCTACCCGCTACAAGCTACTCGCTACCAGCTAAATAAAAGGAATCACATGCTGCGCAGAACCAAAATAGTTGCAACGCTGGGACCGGCTTCCAGCGATCAGAAAGTCCTTGAAGAAATGATACGCGCCGGAGTCGATCTGGTTCGGATGAATTTTTCACATGGCACCGCGCAGGATCACCAGAAGCGCGCAGAGACCGTGCGCGCGGCGGCGGCGGCAGTGGGCCGCACCGTGGGTATTCTCGCCGACCTGCAGGGTCCGAAGATCCGGGTGCGCAAATTCGAGAATGACAAGATCATCCTGAACGATGGCGACACTTTCATCCTTGATGCCACCCTGGAAGGGCTGGGCAACCAGCAACACGTCGGGCTGGACTACAAAGACCTGCCCAGGGATGTCAGCAAAGGCTCGATATTGCTGCTCAACGACGGGATGCTGGAGTTTGTCGTCACCGAGGTCAAGGGTCCGCAAATCGTTTGCAAGGTGGTGCGCGGCGGAGTGTTGTCCAATAACAAGGGCATCAACCGCAAGGGCGGGGGGTTGACCGCTCCGGCGCTGACCGACAAGGACAAGGAAGATATCAAGACTGCGGCACTGATCAAGGCGGACTATCTGGCCGTGTCGTTCCCGCGCAGTGGTGACGACATGCGCCTTGCGCGTGAGCTGATGCACGCAGCCGGTGGCAAGAGCATGCTGATGGCCAAGATCGAGCGTGCCGAAGCGATCCCGGCGTTAAACGATATTATCGATGCGTCGGATGCGATCATGGTCGCACGCGGCGATTTGAGCGTGGAAGTCGGCGATGCCGCAGTGCCGGGTCTGCAGAAGCGCATGATCAAAATGGCGCGCTTGAAGAACCGCCTGGTCATCACCGCCACGCAGATGATGGAATCGATGATCACCAATCCTATCCCGACCCGTGCGGAAGTATCCGATGTGGCGAACGCAGTACTGGATGGTACCGATGCGGTGATGCTTTCGGCGGAAACAGCGGTAGGCGACTATCCGGTGGAAACCATCGAGGCGATGGCGCGTATCTGCCTCAAGGCGGAAAGCGAGGACGAAGACCAAACCATCGATCGTCGTACTGCCACGCAAAAGTTCACCCGCATCGATCAGTCCATCGCGATGTCGGCACTGTTCGCAGCAGCCCATCTGAAGGTAAAGGCGATCGTCGCGTTGACCCAGTCCGGCTCGACCGCGTTGTGGATGTCGCGCATGAATGCGGGCGTGCCGATCTTCGCGCTGACTCCGGTGCCGGAAACGCTGACCAAAGTGACCTTGTTCAGCGGCGTGCATCCGATCGAATTTCATTCCAAGGCGAAACTGCAGTCGGAAGAAATGCATAACGCCGAGGCGGCGCTTGTCGCGCGGGGATTGGTAAAAGAAGGCGATCTGGTGGTGATAACTGTCGGCGAAGCGGTGGGTAAAGCCGGGCACACCAACACCATGAAGATCGTGCGCGTCGGTGATCATCGCAAGCACTAGCAGCAACTGGATTTTTTAATTTTAATCAGGAGAAATAAAATGGCTCTCGTATCTTTGCGTCAACTACTCGACCACGCGGCGGAAAACGGTTACGGCTTGCCCGCGTTCAACGTGAACAATCTGGAACAAGTCAAAGCGATCATGGAAGCCGCCGATGAAACCAACAGCCCGGTGATCATGCAGGGCTCCGCCGGCGCGCGCAAATATGCAGGTGAAGCGTTCCTGCGCCACCTGATTTCGGCGGCGGTGGAAGCCTATCCCCACATCCCGGTGGTGATGCATCAGGATCACGGCGCATCCCCGGCGGTGTGCATCAACGCGATCCGCAGCGGCTTCTCCAGCGTGATGATGGACGGTTCGCTGATGGAAGATGCCAAAACGCCCGCCTCGTTCGAATACAACGTGGACGTCACCCGTCGCGTGGTGGAGATGTCCCACGCGGTGGGCGTCTCGGTCGAAGGCGAACTGGGTTGCCTGGGCTCGCTGGAGAGCGGCATGGGTGAAAAGGAAGACGGCCACGGAGCGGAAGGCGTGCTGACCCACGACCAGTTGCTGACTGACCCTGAGGAAGCCGCGCAGTTCGTGCGTCAGACCGGCGTGGATGCATTGGCCATCGCGATCGGCACTTCGCACGGCGCTTACAAGTTCACCAAACCGCCCACAGGCGACACCCTGGCGATCGGCCGCGTCAAGGAGATCCATGCGCGCATCCCCAACACCCATCTGGTGATGCATGGTTCCTCCTCGGTGCCTCAGGACTGGCTGAAGATCATCAACGAATTCGGCGGCGACATGGGCAAGACCTACGGCGTGCCGGTGGAAGAGATCGTCGAAGGCATCAAGCACGGCGTGCGCAAGATCAACATCGACACCGATCTGCGCATGGCATCGAGCGGCGCGGTGCGCCGTTATCTGGCACAGAACCCCAAGGATTTCGATCCGCGCAAGTTCCTGGCGGCATCCACCAAGGCGATGAAGGAAATCTGCAAGGCACGTTATGAAGCTTTCGGTTGCGCCGGTCAGGCTGGCAAGATCAAGCCGGTCTCGCTGGAAGCGATGGCGAACCGCTATGCCAAGGGTGAATTGAAAGCGGTCGTCAAGTAATCTGAACGATACAGCGGCAACAAAAAGGCGACCTGCGGGTCGCTTTTTTGTTCGGCGGATTTAGCCGGATGCTGTTACAGCAAAAGTGTTACGAACAACCATGCTACAGATCAGGAATGACACCGGTTACCTTGCTGAGTGGTACGCAACCCCCGGCACTACGGGCCGGGGGTTGCGTTGAGTATCAACGAATCATGCCGGGATCACGCCCTTCCATTACGGATTCAACTCGCGCCACAGCACCCGTTTCGCTTTGAATTTGGGTGGTGGGGGTGGGGCGATAACATTATCGTCCAGCAAATTATTTCCCGTGGCGTCCACAATCGAGATGCTCGTGCCATCGCTGGTTACGAAGTAATTGATACCCACGATAGGATTGTCATAGCGCTCGGAAACGATTGTATCAACCGGACCGCCCGTCAGATAATCGAAGTAGTTAAGCCAGCTATAGCCGCCCGGTGCACAGACGGTGTTCGATGGGACGATCGTGGCGACCACCAGTGTTCCCTGTACCAGCCTGCTCTCGATGTTCGAGCGTTCGCCGCTGTCGGGGAAATCGGAATACCAGCCGCGGCCGGTGGTGAAGTTTACCGTGTTCTTGGTCGACGTCCTCTGGCTGGTTCCTGTTATGGGCGTAATGGTCTGTTTTACCAGCGTCAGACTATTCCTCGGGCTCCCTGCCGGATTGGTCAGGGTAGCCGTCGCATTGTCATCCTTGATCGCATACACGCTCTGTACTGCGGTATTGGTAAGGTCCGAGTTTTCCAGATATTTCCCGGTAGTAATGAAGACGACGCGTTTGTAATTGATTTGTCCCAGTACCGGAGCAGTGGTGACCGGTTGCGGATTGCCCGAAGGATCCAGCAGGGTCGCGAACAGCAGCGGCGCGGACGCTGGCGTATTGATGTCAAAGCGCCACACGTTTCCGAGCAGATCTCCACCGTAGACATAGGTCGCGCGGTTGCTTGCCGCGCTATCATTCCATCCGGCGATCTTGGCCAGCCCGCTGGGGGTCGCGGTGCCACCCACCGCGGTGCCGATCTTGCTGATAATGGCACCGGTACCGGCATTCAGCACATAGAGATAACCTTTACCATCGCCGGGGCTGGTGTTGTTATACCCTGAAGTCACCAGCACCACCCAGGTGCCATCCGATTTTGCGGTGATCACCGGGTTGCCGAAAGTGTACCCAAGATCGCTGTCCTCGGCAGTCGTGAATTCCCACAACAGCAAGGGCGTGGCAGGATTGGTGATGTCCAGCGCATAGTACCCGCGCCCGCCGGCGTTCAGTCCGCCCACCAGTATCGTGCGCCATACCGCCAAGGTACTATCAGCACAATTTGCCGTGCATACATCCGACACGATCGGGCTGCCGTTGATGAAATTGGTATGTCTTGCGGAATAGTCCAAGTCCGCCAGCTTCCACATATTGGGGATCACCATGCTGGGCACATAGGCCCAACGTTCCGATCCACCCGGAACACTGCCTTCGGCCAGGGATGAAAAGGCGTGCAGCATGCCATCGTTGGTACCTATGTATACCGTACCGAGACGTGAGGCATGTAGGGCGGCAAACCCCGTGTAGCCGGGATCGACGTAAGGGAATACCGGATTGGCGATAAATACCGGCTGGGATTCCAGCGCATCGCCCAGCGTAGACTCGCGGTAACGATAGAGCCGGTTGTCCTGTGCGCCAAGATTGATCGGGCGGTACTCGTAACCGGTCTGACCGCGCAGGAAATTGATCAGGTTGACACCCTCCGCCGACGTCTTTTGCGCTGCGGTCAATGAAGTCCACTGGCTGAGCGAATTGATATGCGCGGCTGCGAAATAAGTCGGATTGGCGGAGGCATACGCGGCATCGAAACTGGTCAATGCGCTGCCGTTGCGTGTGTATATGGTTCGAGTATCACTGTTTGCTGCGACCTTGGCCGGCATCGTGCCGGTGCAACTGGTTGCCATCGGTACCCTGCACTGGGACGTCGCGGCATCGAATACCCCGGGGGTGGCGCATGTCGCGTCGGTGGAATTGGCAGTGACGCAACTATATGCGGTGGGCGTGACGCTGGTATCGGCCACCACGGTAGCGGGAGCCGCGCAGGTATCCGGGACGATGCTCTCCACGCACCAGTAGGCGGATTTGCTCATCCTGAGGGTGGTCGGGCTTACGGTGCGCGCTTCCAGGTTACCCTGCCATTTCACCGTGGTATAGCTGGCGACATAAGCAAAGTTGTTGCCGGGCACCGGATTCATCGTGCTGGTGGCGGCAGCGGCGCCGGCACCCTTGCGAGCCGAGATCGCTGCCAGCGCGTTGGTCAGGCCGGATGACAGTGAAGACGGGTTGGTGGCGCTGAAATAGACGCCCTGACCGTCAACTGCGGCATGCCACAGGTCGTCGATGTTTTCGATGGCACCCGAGGAGGGAAACGGCCAGTTGCAAGTCGTGCCATTGGTTTGCCAAGAACAGATCGGCGGCGTCGCGGTTGAATCAGCCGTGAGGCCTTTCAACACGGAATAATAATCCCCGCTGGTATCGCTCAGGTAGCTGGGGGAATATTTCATTCTGCTGCTCGCACCCAGGCCCAGCGTGAAGGTAGCCATATGCTGCGCGGTGTTGGTGTCCGTATCGGTCTTGAACACATTGTTGTTGCAGACATCGACCCCTGCTGCGCCGATGCAGTTGCCAAGCGTGGAAGTGCGCAAGTCGGTCTGGTAATAATACATCGCCACGTCGGCCAGGGTATCCGACGTGCCACCGGCGGCGGGAGTGCAAGTGGTGGTCGTGAAGTTGTTGGCGGAGGATGCGGACTCTGGAACGCAAGCGCTGACGGTTGTCGTCACTGGCGCGCTTGTTGAGCAGATCGTCTCGTAATAGTCAGGCGAACCGCTGCTACCCGGGGTACACGATGCGACCAGTGTCGCCTGCTGCGGCGTATTGGTCGTACACGTAGTCGCAATCCAGTTGTTACCAGAGGTTGCTGATGCTGATGTGCACGATGCGTAATCAACGGGTGCGGGCCCAGTTGTGAGCGTCTGGCAGGTTACCGTCTGACCGCCTGACACACTGGCCGTACATGAACCCACGTTGACCCAGCCGGTGTCGGTGGTATTGCAGGTGATGGTTTGACCATTGGTGGGTCCTGAAGCGGTGCAGCTGCTTGCATTTACAAAGCCGGTGTCAGTGGTATTGCAGGTGATGGTTAGCCCGCCGCCCGATGATGCGGTGCAGCTGCTTGCATTGACAAAGCCGGTGTCGGTGGTATTGCAAGTAACGGTCGGGCCGCTGGCCGGATTTGAGGCCGTGCAGGAGCTTATATTTACCCAGCCGCTGTCGCTCGTGACTTGGCAGGTGACGGTCGGGCCGCTGGCCGGATTCGAGGCCGTGCAAGTGCCGATATTTGCCCAACCGGTGTCGCTCGCTACTTGACAGGTGACGGTCTTGCCGCCGCCAGTTGATGGTGTGCAACTGTTGATATTGACCCAGCCGGAGTCAGTGGTATTGCAGGTGATGGTTAGACCGCCGCCCGATGATGCGGTGCAACTGCTTGCATTGACAAAGCCGGTGTCGGTGGTATTGCAAGTAACGGTCGGGCCGCTGGCCGGATTTGAGGCCGTACAGGAGCTTATATTAACCCAGCCGGTGTCGCTCGTGACTTGGCAAGTTACTTCAGGTCCTCCAGAAGGCGCAGAGGCCGTGCAAGTGCCGGTATTCACCCAGTTGGTATCAGAAGCTGTTACACACAATGGTCGAGTACCTGTCACGTCGGCACAAGTTGCGATATTGGAACAACTCGTGCCGTCAGCTTTGCATTTTCGATATTGAATCGTGCGCTTCTGGTTTTGCACAGTACGTTTTTGTATCTGCTGGGTGCGCTGCGTGATCTGCAGAGTGCGCATCTGGTTTTGCACCGTGCGCCGCTGGTTTTGCACGGTACGTTTTTGTATCTGCTGGGTGCGCTGCGTGATCTGCAGAGTGCGCTGCGTGATCTGCGTGGTTCTCATCTGGATCTGGATGGTACTCTTTATCTTTTGTTTCTTCGTCTCCGTGACTTGGGTCTGCACTTTGGTGATCGGGGAACCATCATATTTCGGCCGGGGAGCGATGCCGTCCTGGTTACCGACGGCAGTGGTGCCATTTACCTTGAAACCGGCATTGCCATTCCAGAAACCGTCGGTGGAAAGTATCGTGAAGTTCTGCTGGCAGGAGTATTGCACCGGGTCGGTTAATGCCAGGCCATACAACGTGGTTATCTTATGCGCGTATATCCTGCCAGCATTGGAAAGGGCTTCACGCAGCGGAGTAGAGTTGTTGGGCGTGGCGGCGTAGAGCTTGGCATACCAGTAGCCTTTTTGCGTGGTATCGAAGGTGTCGATATTCAGGATATCCGGGGATACGTTGTTGTTGATCGTCATGAAGCCGACGCGGTAATGTTGGTCGAGCGACTTGAAGGCGCGTCCGGACGAGGTTTTCATCATCAGCATGCGGGTGTGGTAGTAGCTGTACCAGTTGGCGAAATTGGTCAGCTTTGCCGCAGTGGTGTCCGGGAACACATCGGTAGTGAATGAAATACTACCCATGCCGCCGGTCGTGCTGATCACCGGCGTGAAATTGGCTGCCGAGGTCGGGCCAGTGATGGTAACGACGCTGCCTGAAACGGTGGCGCTAAACCCGCTAATGGCTGTTCTCAGGCTGATCTGGGCAACAATGTTAGTTGCCATGGCAGTGCTGCTGATGCTGCTGACCGTTGCAGAGGCCGCATTCATGATCTGGACACCGTTCACCGTGATGCCGGTTACCGAGGCATAAGGACTACTGCTTCCACCGGTTCCACCGACCGTGATCGTGGTGGTTTCGGTGGTGTTCAGCCTGCGTTTCGTGAATAAGGTGTTGACCGGATTCGTGCCGTCGATCGCTGTGGTGGAGCCGATGGCGCTGTTGCACTCCCGGTAGAAGATGCTGCTGGTATTGTAATAGTCCTTCTTGTCGCTGGAGGCCTGTGTGCCGGAATAAGCATAATAGAAGGCAGCTCCTGTCGTATAGCTGCTGGTTGGCCTGAAAGCGGTGCTGAGATTGGTGGTGCCGGCAGCGGTGACATAGCCGTCCTGCCATGCGGCGGTGAAGCTTGCGTCCGGATAGCTCGTGCCATCGGCATAGACCGGAGCGTTATAGGTGATGTTGGGATCGTAATAGACGCCGTTGCACTGGTTGCTCGGGAATCCATAGTTGCCGTCAAAATCATTGGCATCGTCGGGCATGTAATTCCAGCCCATACTCCCGGAGTCGTCCAGTATGAACATCACATTGGGCAGCACGGTAGAGGTGGTCGAGGTCGCCAGCGGCGAGGTCGCCAGTGCGACCGAGGCGGCCAGCGATGGCAACGGCAGCGCGAGACAGGCGGTCAATGCCAGCGCGGACAAATGACGAAGGACGGAATTGGTGCGCTGATAATTTTTCATGATCGTCTCCTAATAGACAAAAGCCTGAATGTAACTGACCGTGTTGGCCGGACCTTCTGTTCTGCTGGTGATACGAAACTGGGGAACCTGACCTGCCGTAGGGCAATCAGCGCCGATACACATTTCCTGCGGAAGGGGAACGGTCTTCTGGTTGGCGTCGGGTAAGGGCGCGGAAAGCATGCAGTTTGTAGTGAGTGGCAGCGAATTCTGGTCGCGGCACATGCGCTGGATGATGTAGCGTATCGTATTGCCGCTGGCGTCGGTGGCGACAAGCTTGCTGCTGCCATTGACCCAGATGGCCGAACCGGTGAGGTTCAGAACGGGAGCGACGCTGGAAGAATAAAATCCGTTGGCCGCATCAGTGACGTTGAAGACATTGGCAACGTCGATGAATAGCTTGCTGCCGGAAGCATCCATCGCTACCTGCATCGCTTCCATCGCGGCTATCGCGCTTTCCACCCCGGCATCGCCGGATGTGGTGGCAGCTTGCTTGAATGCCAGGTTACCTGCGATCAGGGTGCTGGTATCTACCGAGCGTATCAGGGCGACGGCGGCGAGCGACATCACGACCAGCGCGATCAGCGCAAAGAACAATACCACGCCGCGCTGCTGCATCGCATACCCGTGACGCTGACCGGTGACCAGGCTGAAATTTTTAGGCTGAGATCTCATAACGTATTTTTGGACCAGACTATGTTGCGCAAAGGAATGATGGTTTGATACACCCGGTAGCGATAACGCATCCAGTTCGGATCGTTGCTCAGGTCGATCGCAGGAGCAGGGGAGACGATGCTTGGGCTGGCTGAGGTGGCAGACCATGCGCACAATCCGGTCGGGATGTCAGCGGTCAGCGAGCTGCAGACAGTGGACACGTCTTCCTTTTCCAGTAATCCGCTGCGCGCGACCACGGCGACACGGACCGCCTTGATGCGGTTGCGATTGGCGATATTGGCTGGCAGTTGCAGTGTAGCTTGGTCCCAGGGCGCCACGGCATCGATCCACTGGACGACCAGATTCGAATCATAGCTGGCGGAGATTCCGTACTGCGCCTGTATGTTGACGATGTCAGCGACCGCAGGGGTGCCGTTCTTATCCATGTAAGCCTCGGTATCGGTCGGGCTGGCGACATAGTTGGGGTTGACCTGGAACGTAGTCACGTTCCAGCCGCCCAGACAGGCAAGATAGTTGTTGGGGGTCGCACCCGCGACGCTTTGCAGTGTAACGGTGGTGGTCTTGGGTGGGGTGGAAAGGACAGCCGGGGTCGCGATGTCGGTAGGCCCGGTCACGCTGGTCAGGTTGCAGGTGGTGCCGTTGACGATCAGCGCGATGTCGTTGACCTTGCATCCCAGATTGTTATCGATGCTGACATCGTTTGCCCCCAGCCCGCCTGTCGGGGCAATTAACAATGACGGGATTCCTCCCGAAGGCGAATCGCCGTAGCGGATCGTGATGCTGTCGCTGGCGCCAGCCGCCGCACCGCCATCGGTGATGGTGACGGGAGAGAGGTCGGTTATGCCGGTTGCGCCATAATTGATGGTCGCCGGGTCGCAATTGAATGGTGAATGGATGCCGGCGACCATGGCAAAGCCGGCCATCTGGAGATCCTTCCCTATCATGAAGAGTGCGATGCTGCCGTTGGTTTGCGCATCGGCCGCTCCGCTGGTGGTGCGCTTCTGTCCTTCGAAGACCGTGAAAACCTGCAAGATGACCAGGGTCGCGAGCAGTCCGATCACCAGTCCGACCAAGATTTCCACCAGGCTGAACCCGGCTTGATATTGAGTTGAGTGCTGCTTGTTCGATCTCATGATGTCAGCCCCCGGCGATGCTGGCGATGGTGGTGAAGTTATGCTGAGGCTGCCCGGGCTGCTGCCAGGTGACGGTAACCACATACTGGTTGAGGGCCGGATCCGGCTGGGTGACAGTTCGTGTACCACTGGGTAACCGCGCCGAAATATCATATCTGGGATCAGAGTTGTCAGGGATAAGGTATGCAACGGCACTATCCGGATTCGACCACATAATCCCTATCCATTGCTGAGCGATAAAGCTGGCCTCGGCGCGGTATTTTGCATCCGAGGTGTTCTTGATCATTGCCGCCTGCAAGCCGACCAATGCCAATACCCCCATCGAAAATATCAGGATTGCAACCAGTGCTTCCAGCAAAACGACACCCTGTTGCACGGACCTTCCGTTGCGCGCAAGTTTTTGAGAGGATATTTTTTGTATGTTCATGATCTATTTTTCCGTTAACACGCCTGCGGCTTGCCAACCAAACCCGGATCAGGATCGCACATCCTGACGATGCCGCCCAAGCCTATCGTGACTCTCAAGTTACGGCTGTCGGCCGGATCCAGCACCGGGGAATCAAGGTCAACCTGGGTAAGGGTGGCAGAAGCATCCGTATTTGCCACCACCGCACCAAGGTTGCTTAAGGTGATGGTTGTCGCTCCCGCAGGAGTAACTGTGACAGTGACGTTTTTGGAGCCTTCGCTGCTTGACCTTCTCTCGATCTCGTCCCTAATCCCATCCCCGGCGGGGAGGGGAAGCAAATCTTCGGCAGGCGTTACCCAGACTACCCAATTCGAATTATCTTCCAACACAAACTCAACATTCCTGTTGCGTTTCACTGCTTCCGCCCGTGCCCGCTGTATCCCGTTCTGGATGGATTCGGCGGCGTTGCGGATTTGGGTATTCTGTACCCACGTCCTGTAACTGGATACGCCAAATGTCAGCGTGACGGAGAAGATGGCGATAGTTATCATCAGCTCGACCAGGCTGAATCCTTGAGGCAGGTTTTTTTGAAAAGCGCTCAACACGCATCTCCCTTTCTCATGACCCAGCATGAGGCACCGTTACCCCATGGCGTATTCGACGTCTTGATGTTGTTCTGGTTAATGGTATAGCTGAATGCAGACAAATCATTCTTGCCGGTCGCGGTCAGGGTGTAAGTGGCTGTAGTAAGGTCACCGCAGGTAATGGTGAAGTATTTGGTTGTGGCCGGGCATGGACTGATATTGGCGCCAGCGTCCGCATAGGTGCGGTTATCCTGGAAATACTGCTCGATCTTGACCCGTCCGTCTGACAGTTGTGTCGTGGCATCCACTAACTTGCTCCGCTTGACATAATCCCCGTAGGCCGGTAACGCGATGCTGGCCAGGACAGCTATAACCGCAACCACTATCATCAATTCTATAAGCGTAAAACCTTTTGCGTATTTCATTGCGGATCTCCTTATTTCAGTTGATGCGGATAATAAAGTGTTGAATCCGGTATTTCTACCTGCATCGGACCGGAGGGTAGCTAATCCGGACTAACGGCAGGAGAGTGGCGACCGAACGTGAGCAGCGTGTTTGCAGTCTATGCCTATCAAGTAAAAAGCCGGCCGGGTTTTCGGCGGGTCGGCGAAGCGGGAACAAGCTGCCATCATGATGCGCACCTGTAAAACAACCAGACCCCGTTGCCGGGGTCTGGTGTCGTGCCAGTTGTTAACGAACGCAGTCTAGGGTGCGGTAGTGACTGAGTAAGGGCTGGTTCCTGCGAGATACGTACCCACAAGACTAAGCGCGCCTGAAGTGGCATTGATGCTGTAGGCCGAGACGCTGCTGTCACCGGAATTCGCGACGTAGGCATACTGGCCTGACCTGTCGATGCTGATCGAGATCGGCAGACTTCCTGTTGGCGCAAACGACTTGGGAATCAGCGACCCGGGTGTAGCGGTGTCATAGACATTGACAGTGTTGTTACCGGAATTCACCACATAGGCGAACAGCTTGGTAGGGTGTATCGCGACAGAAATGGGGGTGGTGGCGGAGTTATCTGTTACAGAAATTACACTAGGTGTGGACAGAGCCCCTGAGTAAACGGCACCTATGGCAAAAACACTGACATTATCGGTGGCGCGATTCGCCACATAGAGTTGCTGGCCGGAAGGGTCCACCTTGATCGAATAGGGCGTCGTTCCGTTTGTCAACATGTATGTCGATCCGACGCCTCCATCGGCAGCGATCGCGGTGAGCGCGCCGGTGAGCGTATCGATGCCGTAGACCGAGACGCTGTTGTCATCGGCATTCGCCACATAGGCGTATCCACCATCAGGATGGATTGCGATAGCGACCGGGGTCAGCCGGGTCGGGATGGTGGTCTGATTGCCGACAACACTGCCATTTGCATCTATCCTGGCGAGAGCGCCGCTGCTGGCATCGATGCTGTAGGCCGAGACGCTGTTGGAGATCTTGTTCACTACATAGGCGAACTTGCCCGAGGGGTGTATCGTGATTGCTACCGGGGTCGTTCCGGTCGCGATGGTGCCCTGTGTACCGGCGGTTCCGGCATCCACATCGGCCAGTACGCCCAACACACTGGTGCCAGCAGTGATGCTGTAGGCCTTGATGGTATTGGCTGTCTGGTTCGTCACATAGGCGTACTTGCCGGCGGGATCGACGGCGATCGAGGAAGGTCCGGCCCCCGCAGTTGCTGTTGTGCGTGCGGAAAGCGCCCCGCCAGTCGCCGTGTAGGACGTGGCGGTACTGGCGCCGAAGTCTGCCGTATAAACATGGCTGTCTTCCGGCAATGCTGCGGGTGTACCGACACAATTTATGTTTACATTGGTAACATCAACAATTCCGACCGTACCTGTGCTGGAGCCTGAAATGGTGCAGTCCTGACCGCCAGGCTGAGAGAGTACCGTGACGGCATAGGGAGCACTAGTCGCAAGCGGCGTGCTGAAAGTATAGGACGATACACCTGAGGCGACCTGAAGATTGTCCCCACCATTGTTTTGCAATACCAGTCCGGTGCCGGGCACGCCGGAGATGGCCCCGCCTATCGTGTAGGCGTTATTGCATGTCACAGTTACATTGGTAACATTCACAGCCTGCTTGGGGCCGGATCCATTCGAGACAATACAATTTCTGTGGTTTGGTTGA
>JBDTPM010000416.1:0-9497 GCA_039932695.1 Gallionella sp.
AGGCATCGCCTGTTTCGATCAGGATGTGTTCATCAACGCGGTGGGCGGCGTCAAGATCACCGAGCCGGGCGCCGACCTCGCGGTGCTGCTCGCGATCGTTTCTTCACTACGCAACAAACCGCTGCCGGAAAAAATGGTGGTGTTCGGCGAAGTCGGCCTGGCCGGAGAAGTGCGCCCGGTGCAGCGCGGCCAGGAACGCTTGAAAGAAGCCGCCAAGCTGGGCTTCACCAAGGCCATCATCCCCAAGGCGAATGCGCCCAAGCATAAGATCGCGGGCATGGAGATCATTGCGGTGGAGCGGGTTGAAGAGGCGGTAGAGAGAACTCAGTAGGAAGAGATTTGAACACCGATGGATGTAAAGGAAAGTGCATGAATATATACCGTGGTACGTCTCTTGTTTGTAATGTGAAAGAGGTGGATTCTAATTCCCCCGGACTTGATGTCATCCTTAGACGAATATCCGTGGAATTAAACGGGCAGAGTCCACTTCGATAACTGCACCTGCAATTCCTTGTCCAGCGCCAGTAATATTCCGGGCGCATGCAACCATGAACGGTGATGGTACAGGTGCATGGTGCATCCGACCGGCGCATCCAGCGCACTACGGCTGCGGTCGAAACCATCCCATGCAATCAGGGGAAGCGATATCTGGTAGCTGTGGTAGCCAACCCAGCAGGTATTTTCCAACGCCAGGTCAATTGCCAGACCTTCCAATTCCAGCTCCAGCGGATTTTTGATGCGCAGCAACGCCAGCCTGGCGCGGTTATAGAGGGCGGCATCCATTTTATAGGGGATGCTGCGCATGGGAGGTATGTCGCGCAAACGATTCATGGCCGTTCACCGGATAGTGTTGAACGATGCATGGCTTTGCCGGACGTCGGCTATTGTTTACCCGGCTCGTTAAACACGCGGCTGACCACGATGTCTTCAGCTTCTATGGTGATGAGATCGGTTCGGTTCAGTTTTTTGCCTTTGGCGGCAAATAGCCGGTTGGCCTGGCGCAGACGGGCACGATCCAGCGCGTTGCGTATCGAGCGGGCATTGGCAAAATGCTCCATTTTCATGCGCAGCGGGATGTATTCCGCAAACGCTTTCTCGCCCTCCGGGCTGAAGCGATAGTTTTGCTGCGCCAGCATCAGCTTGGCGATGGAGAGCAATTCATCGGCGCTGTAGTCGGGGAAATCAACGTGGTGGGCAATGCGCGAACGCATGCCGGGATTGCTGTTGAAGAATTTGTCCATGCGGTCTTTGTATCCCGCCAGGATGACGATCAGATCGTCGCGGTTGTTCTCCATTACCTGGAGTAATATCTCGATGGATTCCGCGCCATAGTCGCGCTCGTTTTCCGGTTTGTAGAGATAGTAGGCTTCGTCTATAAACAGCACGCCGCCCATTGCTTTCTTGATGATTTCTTTGGTTTTGGGCGCGGTGTGCCCGATGTATTGTCCCACCAGATCATCGCGCGTGACGGAAACCAGATGGCCTTCGCGCGCATAGCCCAGACGATGCAGTATTTCCGCCATGCGCGATGCGACGGTGGTTTTTCCGGTGCCGGGATTGCCGGTGAAATTCATGTGCAGGGTGGGCGTTTCGGAAGTCAGCTCGAATTTTTTGCGCAGGCGGTCTACCAATAGCAGCGCCGCAATTTCCCGGATGCGCGTTTTAACCGGCTTGAGACCGATCAACTCACGGTCGAGCTTTTCCAGCACCTCTTGTACATTCGAGGCCTTTAACTCGGCTTCCAGGTCAACTGGTATATCGTCCGGCAGCGTTGTTCCGGTTTGTTTTGCTTCACTCATGAACAGCTCCAAATTACCAAGTTGGGAAATGGCGGGCCATAGCATGGCCCACCATTGATTGTGTTACTAATTTTTCCAATAGTCGAATATCACCCCATCCCAGTTGCCCCTCGCTGCGCTCTTTCCCTTGAGGGGAAGGGTTAGGGTGGGGTGAAACACGAGCACAACAGCCTGCTTTGTACTAACGAGCCATCAGATTAATTCCGCTCCCCCTCCGGCTTGTCGGTGGCGTAGGAGTGGATGGTGTAACGCATGTTGCGTCCTTCCACTTCTTGCCGTACCAAGCCAAAGCCCGGTTCTTTCTTGGGTCGATTGACGATATACGACATCGTCGGGCTTTCCACTCCGCGCGTGGAGTCAAAAGCTGTTACGCGGATGTAGTGATTCGGGAAAGTCTTACGGCAATTATTGATCTCCAGCAAAATCCCGGCGGGATCTTTCAGGTCGAACATCGGGTTGCCGTACATTTCCCAATAGGTATTGCGCGGATGCGGATCGTCGGTGTACTCGATGCCTACCGCCCATTTATTATTCAATGCATATTTGAGTTGCGCGGTGATCTGCGCATCGGTCAGGTCGGGCAGAAAAGAAAACTGTCCTTGCGTAACACGATTTCCAATATTGGTCATCATAATCATTTCTCCTTAACTGTTAATGGCTGGTTGTAGCTGTGGGCACGAAGTCGGCGGTATCGGTGGATTCATAGTTGAATGTGATGTCCTTCCACGTATCCAGTGCGGCCTTGAGCGGGCTGCACCATTTGGCGGCATCCATCAGAATTTGCGGGCCTTCGTTCCAGATGTCGCGGCCTTCATTGCGTGCCATGACCATACATTCGAGCGCCACACGGTTGGCGACTGCGCCAGCCTGTATACCCTGAGGATGGCCGATCGTACCACCGCCGAATTGCAGCACCACGTCGTTGCCCAGATAGGTCAGTAACTGGTGCATCTGGCCGGCATGGATACCTCCCGAAGCAACTGGCATCACCTTGTTGAGCGAAGCCCAGTCTTGCTCGAAGAACAAACCCTTTTCGAGTTGCATCGGGGTGTGCGTGTCGAGCAGCGTGTCGTAGTAACCACGGATCATCAACGGGTCGCCTTCCAGCTTGCCCACCACGGTACCCGCATGGATATGATCCACACCTGCCATGCGCATCCATTTGCAAATGACGCGGAAGCTCATGCCGTGATTTTTCTGGCGTGAATAAGTGGAGTTACCAGCGCGGTGCAAATGCAGAATCATGTCATTCTGACGTGCCCATAGCGCCATGGACTGAATCGCGGTGTAGCCGATGACCAGGTCAATCATGATAATGACCGAACCGAGCTGCTTGGCGAATTCCGCACGCTTGTACATTTCTTCCATGGTGCCGGCGGTGACGTTCAGGTAGTGACCTTTAACTTCACCGGTTGCAGCAGAAGCTTTATTAACCGCATCCATGCAATACAGGAAGCGATCGCGCCAGTGCATGAATGGCTGCGAGTTGATGTTCTCGTCGTCCTTCATGAAATCCAGACCGCCCTTGAGGCCTTCATACACTACGCGGCCATAGTTACGGCCAGACAGACCCAATTTCGGCTTGGTCGTGGCACCCAGCAATGGGCGGCCAAACTTGTCCAGGCGCTCGCGCTCAACCACGACGCCAGTAGCCGGGCCTTGGAAAGTTTTCAGGTAAGCGACCGGAATGCGCATGTCTTCCAAACGCAACGCTTTGACTGCCTTGAAACCGAATACGTTACCGATAATGCTGGCGGTCAGGTTGGCAATGGAGCCAGGCTCGAACAAATCCAGGTCATAGGCGATGTAGGCAAAATACTGGGCTTCGTTCTTGGTACCTGGGCCGGTGTTCGGCACGAGTTCGCACTTGTAGGCCTTGGCGCGGTACAGGTCGCAGGCGGTCAGGCGGTCAGTCCATACCACAGTCCAGGTAGCGGTTGACGATTCGCCGGCCACCGCAGCTGCGGCTTCCTCTGGATCCACACCAGGTTGCGGGGTAAGACGGAACATCGCCAATACGTCAGTCTCTTTAATCTTGTAATCAGGCTCCCAATAGCCCATTTTTTTATAGGGAAGAACGCCGGCTTTGTAGCGATCCTTACCTTCCTTCATCGTTTCAGATGCCATAATTATCTCCAGTTGTTGAAACCCCGCGCTGGACCTGACTGGCTTTCGAGAGCTGATCTACTCAAAACCAGAACAGGTATTCATGTCAGCGCGTTGAGCGGCATCATGCAAAATAATAATCATCAATAACAGTCAATTGTTTCTATATTCATGATAGATTATATCTATATATCGGGAGGAGCTTGCCATGCGCCACAGTACATTGCGCCAGTTGGAATTATTTGAAGCCATTGCCCGCCTGGGCAGTTTTACGCGGGCTGCCGAGGAATTGTTTCTGACCCAGCCTACAGTGTCCATGCAAATCAAAAAATTATCCGATACAGTTGGAATGCCGCTGTTTGAGCAAATAGGGAAGAAAATCTATCTCACCGATATCGGGCATGAGTTGCACCGGACCAGCCGGGGAATATCCGAACATCTGTCCAATTTTGAAATGATAGTGGCAGATATGAAAGGGCTTAAGACGGGCAAGCTCAGGCTGGCCGTCGTTACCACAGCCAAATACTTTGCGCCACGATTGCTGGGCACGTTTTACCAGAAATATCCGGGTGTGGATGTGTCGCTCATCGTGTCCAACCGTGAGCGCGTATTGGAACGGCTGGCCCATAATCTGGATGACCTGTACATTTTGGGGCAACCTCCCGTGGATGTAGATGTCGTGAAGGAATCCTTTCTGGAGAACAATCTGGTGGTAATCGCACCTGCCAATCATCCCCTTGCGAAAAAGAAAAAAA
Organism: Gallionella sp.; assembly: GCA_039932695.1. Classification (GTDB taxonomy): domain Bacteria; phylum Pseudomonadota; class Gammaproteobacteria; order Burkholderiales; family Gallionellaceae; genus Gallionella. The sequence continues at coordinate 4,661 of JBDTPM010000416.1, forward strand.
TTCCGCTTGAGCTGCTAGCCAGGGAACCCTTTTTGCTGCGGGAGCCGGGATCGGGAACGCGCATGGCGGCAGAGCGGCTGTTCGCCGAGGCGGGGCTGAAAATTAAAGTGCGCATGGAGCTGGGCAGCAACGAAGCGATCAAGCAAGCTGTGATGGGTGGTTTGGGTGTTTCGGTGCTGTCCCGTCATACGCTTGAACTGGATGCAACGAACAAACAGTTCGTGTTGCTGGATGTGCAGGGATTTCCGATCAAGCGCCACTGGTATTTCGCGTATCCCGCTGGTAAACAGTTGTCCATCATAGCCAGAACTTTTATCGAGCACCTGAGGCAAGCGAGTCAAGCCAAGCCTGATAAACCACAAGTGCTGAAAGCAATGAAAAAGAACAAAGGGAACGTGGCCAAGGCCAGGCATTGACATTTCCATAATGATTGAGAATAGAGAACTCCATAATCACTCACAGTAAGCGCAATCATTCGACTGCTTATATTCAAGCCGTCATTTATTTATCTGCGCGATTCAGCTTGACAAATAATAGTTCCCGATAGTAATTTACCATCCGGTTAATTATAAATCGAGCTTAAAAATGTCTACGGATCGTCTCAGCGCCACCTTCGCGGCTCTCGCCGACCCAACCCGCCGGGCGATCCTTGCCCGTCTGGCTTCGGGCGAAACTTCTGTCAGTGAACTCGCCGCGCCGTTCGAAATGAGCGCCCCTGCCGTCACCAAACACCTCAAGGTATTGCAGCGGGCGGGATTGATCACCCAGGGACGTCAGGCGCAGTGGCGGCCTTGCCGGCTGGAAGTGGCGCCGTTGCATGAGGCCGCCGATTTTATCGAGCAGTACCGCCAATTCTGGGAACAAAGATTGGATCGTTTGGAGGATTATCTGAGCGAACTTCAAGCCAAGGAGAAAACCAGGGAGAAAAATCATGGACGGAAGAAATAACAGCATGACAAACACCGCTGACCGTGAGATCAGCACCACACGCCTGCTTGATGCGCCGTGCGAGCTGGTATGGAAGGCTTGGACCGATCCGGCGCATATCGCCCAATGGTGGGGACCGGATGGTTTCACCAACACGATACACAAGATGGAGGTGCGTCCGGGTGGCGAGTGGACGTTCATCATGCACGGGCCGGATGGCACGGACTACGACAACAAGATCGAATATATCGAAGTGGTGCGGCCGGAGCGGCTGGTCTATCGACACGGTGAGCAGGGACGCCCGGATTACTTTCTGGTGACCACGACTTTCACCAGACAGGGCGACAAGGCCCGGCTGGATATGCAGATGTTGTTCGAGACTGCCAAGGATCGCGATCTGGTGGTTGAGAAATATGGCGCGATCGAAGGGCAAAAACAAACGCTGGGCCGTTTGGAGATCCATTTGGCAAAGATGAAAGGCGACTTCGTCATCAGCCGCACTTTCGATGCGCCGCGCCAATTGGTGTGGAAAGCGTGGACTGAAGAGAAGCATCTGAAAAATTGGTTCGGGCCGAAAGGCGTGACGATCTCGGTGAGTGAAATGGATCTGAGGCCTGGCGGGTCTTTTCATTACTGCATGAAGTTGCCCGATGGCAAGGAGATGTGGGGTAAGTGGTTCTTCCGAGAGATCGTGGCACCCGAGCGCCTGGTCATGATCAACTGTTTTTCCGATGCGAAAGGCGGTATCACCCGCCATCCGATGAGCGCGACTTGGCCGCTGGAGACGTTCTCCACCACCACGTTCACCGAGCATGATTGCAAGACCACGCTCACTCTGCGTTGGTCCGCATACAATGCGACTGAAGAAGAGCGCCACACCTTCGACACTTCACACGCAAGCATGACCCAAGGCTGGACAGGCACGATGGATCAACTGGAAAACTATCTTGCCACTTTTTCCACCGACTAATGGAGAAATATCATGGCTCGTGTCAGCACCTACCTCAATTTTCCCCGCACAACCGAACAAGCGTTTCATTTTTACAAAGCTGTTTTTCGCAGCGAGTTCTCTGCGCCCATCGCCCGCTTCGGCGACATTCCTTCTGACCCGGCGCAACCCCCGATGGCCGAGGCCGACAAGAATCTTGTCATGCACATCGAGATTCCCATCCTCGGCGGTCATCTGCTGATGGGCACGGATGCCCCGGAATCCATGGGTTTCACCGTTAAGCATGGCAACAATATGCATATCAATCTCGAGCCTGATACGCGTGCCGAAACAGACAGGTTGTTCAAGGCGCTTTCAGAAGGCGGCAAGATCGATATGCCACTCCGGGAAATGTTTTGGGGCGCCTACTTTGGCAGCGTGACAGACAAGTTCGGCATCAACTGGATGTTCAATTGCCCGAATAAATCTTGAAGATAATCATCGTGAATTGACAACTGGTCGAGCACCGCTCGCCATCAAAATGGAAATGATCATGACCACACGTACCCAAATCATCGCGCAACCGGACAGGCAGGAGATCATCATCACCCGAACTTTTGATGCGCCGGTCGAGTTGGTGTTCAAGACCTGGACTGATCCGAAATCGATACAGCTATGGTGGGGGCCTGCCTATCTCAGCACGTCAGTGGGGCGCATGGAAGTGCGCAACGGCGGAAAGTGGCGCATCGTGCAGCGCGATTCTCAGGGCAATGAGCACGCATTTCATGGTGTGTATCACGCGGTCGATGCGCCTCACCGCATCGTGTCGACTTTCGAATATGAGGGTACTCCGGGTCACGTCTCGCTGGACACCTTCACATTCGAGGCGCAAGGCGGCAAAACCAGATATACCGGCCAGTCCGTCTTCCAGTCTGTCGCTGACCGCGATGGCATGCTGCGAGCAGGTTGCGAGTCTGGAATGATGGAAACAATGGACAGGATGGCAGAATTGTTGAAGCGCATGTAGGTCTCCCTCAATGAATTGATTTGGTTTAGGAAACAACTCCACTTTCAACGCTCCATTCAGGAGGACATAAAATGAAACCGCGAGTGACTGTCATCACGATCGCAGTCGATGATTTGGAAAGATCTCTCCGTTTTTATCGGGACGGCCTGGGTTTTCCGACGGAGGGCATCTTTGGCAAGGAGTTCGAGCATGGAGCAGTGGCATTCTTTGATCTGCAAGCCGGTTTGAAACTTGCGATCTGGCCCAGGAAAAGCCTTGCATACGACACTGGCATAGCTTTGGGGGCTACCAGCCAAACCGAATTGTCGCTCGGACATAATGTCGCCTCGATCGATGAAGTAAATACTGTGATGGAACAGGCAATCAGAGCGGGGGCAGTCTTGGTGAAACAGGCCCAGCAGACTTTTTGGGGAGGCTATGCCGGATATTTTTCTGATCCCGATGGACATCTGTGGGAGGTAGTCTGGAATCCGCAGTTTGACATTCCAATGTGAGGCAGCAAATTGTAAATGTCGCCAAATATCAAGGAGGGGAAATGGGCAAGACTCGATTGGAAGCATTCAGCGATGGCGTGATCGCGATCATCATCACCATCATGGTACTGGAGCTGAAGGTTCCGCATGGCTCGGATTGGGCTGCATTGCAACCCTTGCTGCCGGTTTTCCTCAGTTATGTGCTGAGCTTCGTTTATATCGGCATCTACTGGAACAATCATCACCACATGCTGCACACGGTGCAACGCGTCAATGGGGCGATACTGTGGGCGAACCTGCACTTGTTGTTCTGGTTGTCGCTGATCCCGTTCGTGACCGGCTGGATGGGGGAGAACCATTTCGCTGCACTGCCTACATCGCTGTATGGCGTGGCGCTGTTCATGGCGGCGGTCGCTTACTGGATATTGCAGAACAGTATCATCGCGGCAAGCGGCAAGGATTCGTTGCTGGCCAAAGCGGTGGGAAAAGACCGCAAGGGGATATCCTCGCAGTTGATGTATGCGATCGCGATACCCGCGGCGTTCCTGAGTCCGTGGCTGGCCTGGGCGCTTTACATAGCGGTCGCGGTCATGTGGCTGGTGCCTGACCGGCGCATCGAGCGAATCATGGTCGAATGAAACTTTAATCCTGATCGAGAGCGTATCAGGGATGCATTTGAAATCCGGCTGGAATGCTGCGAATCACACAGGGTTGATTTCGGGTCAGGGTTATCATCTCAAGAGCCATTCCGCTCACTAGCTTTAGTTACCCTGTACTCTGCATCTGTCGGCTGGGGCTGTTTTATTGATAACCGGAAAAATAACTTTCAGCAACCATTGTCAGCCTGTCGGCCAGGGGTTAAAGTTAGCCCATCCACATAAAACAAAATATAAGGTGCGACGATGGCGATACTGATAGTTGTGGCGGTGCTGGCGGTAGTGTTGTTGCTGGCGTTCTTTCGTGCCTCGATCTGGAGCTGGTTGGTCGCAATTTCGGTGATCGTCCCGGTGGTTGCGATCAGCAATCGCATTTCGGGCGATGCCTTGTGGATCATCTTCATCGCGCTGGGTGTTTTTGTGTTGGTGATCGGCGTGCCGATTCTGCGCCGCCTGCTGGTCAGCAGTTTCATCCTCAGCATTTTCCGCAAGATCCTGCCGCAGATCTCGGCCACCGAACAAGAGGCGATCGATGCCGGTACGGTTTGGTGGGATGGAGAATTGTTCAGCGGCAACCCGAACTGGAACAAACTTCGCGCTTTCCCGAAACCTTCTTTGAGCAGCACCGAGCAAGCCTTCCTCGATAACGAAGTCGAGCAGTTGTGCGCGATGCTGGACGATTGGGACATCACGCACCAGCGTGCCGACCTGCCGCCCGAAGTCTGGCAGTTCATCAAGGACAAGGGTTTCTTCGGCATGATCATTCCGAAACGTTATGGCGGACTGGAATTTTCCGCGCAGGCGCATTCGGCAGTGGTGAGCAAAG
>JBDTPM010000417.1:0-1850 GCA_039932695.1 Gallionella sp.
GGGGGTAGAAATTTAAGCATGAAGGCAGTCAGCGGTTTGTGCCCCCATCCTGACCTTCCCCCTGCGAGGGGGAAGGGACTGCTTAGTTTCCTGCGTCTTCCCCTTGCCAGGGTGAAGGGACTTCAGGTTGTAATGAGCAATCAGAATCTATTACGAATCACCGTGAGGAAAATAGCATCCAACATGAAGATCACCGCGCATATCAAACTAATCCTCACCATTTCTTTGCTGTCATTCACAAGTCTGGCCCAAGCCCAGAACATGCTGTTCACCGATCATCCGCTGGCCGGCAAGATTTGGGACATGAACAGCCGCAGCTTTATAGACGAAGCAACGCTGCTGGTCCGGATCAATGACTCCAACGTGCTGCTGCTCGGCGAGGTGCATGACAACGTGCTGCACCATGAACTCCAGCAAAAACTGCTGCAAGCCCGTATCGATTCAGGCGCAAAACCGGCATTGATGATGGAGCAGATCGATGCATCAAGCCAGCCGGCACTCGATCAGGCATTGGCCGGCATCAAACGTGACGACGTGTTGAGCAATGTCAACATCCTGGTCAAGTTCACCGACTGGCAGCTCTACAGCCCGCTGCTGGCCATCGCTGTCGACAACAGGTTGCCGATCATCGCCGCCAATATCCCCAACCAGCAATTGCAGCCGGTGATCTGGAAAGGTTACGCCGCTTATGATGCGAACGAATTGAAGCGGCTTGCAGTGGAAGCGGTGTGGAGCGATAACCGCCAGAAATTTCTTTCCATGAACATGGGAGGCGCGCATTGCGGCCAGCTCAAGGACGAATTGCGCGAGGGCCTGACCCGCAGCCAGCGCCTGAAGGATGCATTGATGGTCGATAGTGCGGTATCCAGCATATCGCGCGGTGTGGTCGCCCTCATTGGCAGCAGCCATGCCCGCCGCGACATCGGCCTGCCGCTTTACTTTGCCGCGCGCGACCCGTCGTCACGCATCGTCTCGATCGGCTTTGTCGAAGTCAGCCCGGACCGGAACGACCCCAAGACCTACGTCAGCAGCGCCACCGGCCAAGCGCCCTTTGACCTGATCTGGTTCACCCCGCGCATGGAACGCACCGACCCCTGCGCCGAATTCAACAAGCCCAAAGAAGCAGCGCCGTCCGCCAGCGAGCCGGAAACCAAGCCAGCCAGCGACACTAAAAAATAATATTGTTGTACAAGGCGCCGCCAAATTTGATCACCCTCACCCTAGCCCTCTCCCTCAGGGAGAGCGCAACTGCATCCCCCTCTCCCTCAGGGAGAGGGCGGGGGTGAGGGTGGGGTAAGCTACCTCTCCATCAGGGATAACCAATGACTTGGCCAGCGTTTTTTGCTGGGTTAGTCAGATGGCTAGTAGTTCCATCAGAGGGCAGGGGTGAGGGTGGTTGTGGGGTGTGTGAGGGTGGTCCAAAAAACAGAGCTATAGTTCTATAGCGAGGTCATACACCATGCAAGGCAGCAACAAGGCAAAGTCACTGCGACAAAATCAGACGGAAGCGGAGAAGCACCTATGGCAGCGGTTGCGCAACCGCGGGCTAAATGACTACAAATTCCGCAGGCAGGTTCCGATTGGTTCATATATCGCAGATTTCGTTTGCATGGAACTTCGATTGATCGTTGAAGTGGACGGCGGCCAGCACGCGGATCAAATAGCATACGATCAAAAGCGAGAGCTATTCTTGCGCAAAGAGGGCTATGAGATTGTGCGTTACTGGAACAACGAAGTGCTGGGAAATCTTGATGGTGTGTTGGAGACCCTCACCCTAGCCCTCTCCCTTAGGGAGAGGGATTTTACTCCACCCTCACCCCAACCCTCTCCCTGAGGGAGAGGGAGTGCTT
>JBDTPM010000418.1:0-6416 GCA_039932695.1 Gallionella sp.
CGCGGAAGCGCGGGTTGTCTTCCATCAATGCGAACGATCCGAGATGCAGCCCCGCGCTTAACGTGATGCCGTCGATACCGGCATCCAGGGCGCCGCACAAGCGGACGCGCAAAGTCTCGCGCGGCGAATTCATCGTCAATTTTTCCATGCAGTTGACGAAGATCATGCCCTCGCCGCGCTTGGCTTCCATGGTCTTGCCGACATGCAAACGGGTCGATTCGGCGACTTGCTTCAGATCGAATTTCACAATCGATTTGTCGGTTTTCTCGACGTTGAGCTTATATTGCTTTTGCTTGGCGCTGACGAATTTCGTTTTGTCGAGGCGATCCGTTACGGTGGGCAGCATCGCATCGGAGATGTGCCCGATACCCCCGAGCCTTGCGGCCTCCAGAGCCAATTCACGACTGGAGATATCCACTCCCATTCCGCCTATTATGATCGGTACTATCTCGCGCTTGCCAAAGCGCAGGCGGAAATCATCAACACGTTTCATTGCTACCATCCTTCCACAGCTCCTTGTGTTCGACAAGGAAGCAAAAATGATCATCAGTACACCTTCACATAGTACGAAGGATGCCACAAATGGGGCAATCCTCAAAGCAAAGCCGGTTTTCCGCTATGGGCTAAAATTCAAAAATCAACCGGAACATCCGAACGCAAGCAGGGTTCACGCCAGTTGGAAACAAAGATGACCGGTTCTGCCGTCCTTCAGAATCTGCATTTCCCCAAAAAATGCCTGGAGTTTTCCCGCTTGATCACGACATCGAATGCTGGCAAGCAGCAAAACCCGTTATGATTCAGCGCATGTTGAATCACCCCCAATCCAATGCTGATCTTCTTGCCCGCAGCCTCGCTGCGGTGTGGCATCCCTGTTCGCAGATGAAACACTACGAGCGTTTCCCGTTGCTTCCGGTCGCGCGCGGGAAGGGCGTTTGGCTGTATGACTATGTAGGCAGAGGCTATCTGGATGCGGTGAGTTCATGGTGGGTGAACCTGTTCGGTCATTGCAATCCGCGCATCAATGCCGCTTTGCGCGAACAACTCGAGACGCTGGAGCACGTGATGCTGGCGGGTTTCACGCATGAGCCGGTGGTGCAGCTATCGGAGCGTTTGTGCAGCCTGGCGCCGGCAGGGCTGGGGCATTGTTTCTATGCCTCGGATGGCGCGTCGGCGACCGAGATCGCGCTGAAAATGAGCGCGCATCATTGGCGCAATTGCAACAAGCCGGACAAAGTGCAGTTCATCAGTTTGCAGAACAGTTATCACGGCGAGACCCTGGGGGCGTTGTCCGTGACTGATGTCGCGCTGTTCCGCGACGCCTATGGTGCACTGATCCGCCAGCACGCAACTGTGCCGAGTCCGGACTGGCGCAAAGCCGGTGCCGGAGAAAGCGCCGAGGCGTATGCATTGCGCTGTGCCGAAGCACTGGAGCGGCATCTGCAACAGCATCATGCCAAACTTGCAGCCTTCATCATCGAGCCGCTGGTGCAGGGCGCGGCAGGCATGGCGATGTACCACCCGATCTATTTGCGGCGCGCGCGGCAACTTTGCTCTGAATACGAGGTGCATTTGATCGCTGACGAGATTGCCGTCGGGATGGGCCGTACCGGCACGATGTTCGCTTGCGAACAGGCGCGAATCACCCCCGATTTCCTGTGCCTGTCGAAGGGCATCACCGGCGGCTATTTGCCGTTATCCGTGGTGATGGCCCGCGATGAGATTTATCAGTCGTTTTATGCCGACGAGATGGCGCGCGGATTCCTGCATTCGCATTCCTATACCGGTAATCCGCTGGCATGCCGCGCCGCGCTGGCCACGCTGGATATCTTTGCGCAAGACGGTGTGCTGGCTGCGAACCAGGCAAAAGCAGCGTATCTGAATGAGATCGCCCGGCCATTGCGAGAGCAAAGCTCGGTGCGCAACTGGCGCAACACCGGCATGATCTGGGCGTTCGAGGTGGAAAGTCCGCATCGGGATTTTGCCCAACGCTGCTTCGCAAGCGCCCTGGAAAAGGGATTGCTGTTGCGCCCCATCGGCAATACGGTATATTTCATGCCGCCCTACGTCATCAGCGCCGAGGAGATGGGTTTGCTGGTGGATCGTACGCTGGAGATCATTGAACTATTGGGCAAATGAAGTGACTCACTCCGGATGCAACTCTGCCCAGGGTTGCAGGCAGCGAGGCGGGGTATTATGAATTTGTTCAGACAAAGGGAATTTGTTCAGATAGCGAGTCAGATGAAACACATTATTACCGCACTGCTATTCACACTGTGCTTGATCCAGCAAGCCGTTGCTGTATCCCTCCCCAAGACGGTGCGCGATGAGCTCAGACGCGCCAACATCCCGTTGTCCAGCGTCGGCATCGTGGTGCAAAAGACAGGCGCCGGCACACCGCTGCTCAGCCGGAATGCCGATCAGGCGATGAACGCGGCCTCCACGATGAAGTTGCTCACCACCTTTGCAGGACTGGAAATGCTGGGCCCGGCGTATCGCTGGAAAACCCAGGTCTTCCTCGATGGCAAGCTGGAGAACGGTGTGCTGCAGGGCAATCTGGTATTCAAGGGCTACGGTGATCCGAAGCTGACCGTCGAACAATTCTGGATGTGGCTGCGCGAATTGCGTCAGCGCGGACTGCGCGAGATACGCGGCGATGTGGTGCTGGACCGCAGTTTCTTCGAGGCCATCGATCACGATCCGAGCGAATTCGATAACGACCCGACCCGCGCTTACAACGTCGGCCCGAATGCCTTGTTGCTCAACTTCAATGCGCTGCACGTGCGCCTGATCCCCAATGCCACGAGCACCAATGCGCTGCTCGAGCCCGACCTGTCCGGTTACCTGATCAGCAATCGCATCACGACTGTCGCAAAACGGCCCTGCTCCGGAGGCGATAACTACACGGCCCATCTGGAAGAGCGCAGCATCGTGCTGGAAGGCACCATTCCGGTAGACTGCGGCGAGGTGGATGATTATTTCTCGTTGCTGCCGCACGGAGATTATTTCTTTGCGGTGTTCAGCGCATTATGGAAGGAGATGGGCGGTACGCTGCAAGGCGGGTTGCGTGAAGGCAGGGCGCCAGCCGATCAAGCGGCATTTTCCACGCATCTCTCGACGCAATTGTCGGAAGTGATACGCGACATCAACAAATTCAGCAACAATATCATGGCGAGACAACTGTTCCTGACGCTGGGGACGGCAGTGCCGGCCAGTGAAGCAAGCCCCCTGCAAGGGCATACGCCAGTGGAGGAAGGGATGGGCCTGACAATGCCGGTGGGCGTGCTTCAGACCGAAGGGAGCACACCAATGGTAGAAAACCTGCTGTCAACTAATGATGATGCAGGATTGACCCCGCCGGCGGGGTTCCCACCGCTGCGCGCCGAGCCACCGGCAGCCAGCGTCAAGCGCAGCGCTGCGGCGCTACGGCAATGGCTGGCGAATGAACAGATGAGATTCCCCGAGCTGGTGCTGGAAAACGGCGCCGGACTTTCGCGCAGGGAGCGCATCAGCCCGCAACATCTCGCCGAGCTGTTGCAGCATGCAACACAAAGCCGCTATGCCGCCGAGCTGGAAGCGTCGCTGCCGATCCTGGGCATGGACGGGACGATGAAGAAGCGTTTCAAGGATAACCAGATCTCGGGATATGCCCATATCAAATCGGGCATGCTGGAAGGGGTGAAATCGATAGCGGGCTATGTGAAATCACGCAGCGGCAAGCAGTGGGTCGTGGTGTTCATCATCAATCATCCGAATGCCTCTTTGGCACAACCCGCCCAGGATGCGCTGATCGAGTGGCTGCAAAAGCAGCACTAATGGGCACCTCTAAAAATTCGTCACACCGGCGAAGGCCGGTGTCCAGCCTATTGAAAATACTGGATTCCGGCCTTCGCCGGAATGACGAAATCTGAATTTTTAGAGGTGCCCTAATGTGGTTTTTTTGCCACGCAGGTCATAATACATCTTGATACATTTCGTCCTGCTGGATACGATGTATTCTGCGGCTGTCGGCACACAAGCTGCATTACGATTAATTTAAGGGAGAATTTAAGTCATGAAAAGAGTTGCTATTGCTGCGCTGTTGTCCATTTTCGTAGCGGCACCTGCTGTTGCTGCGGAGGGTAAAGCTAGTGTTGGAGTCAATTATGGCCTGGATCTCGATGGCGTATTTGGTATTCAGGGAGAATTCGACATTTCTTCGATGACCAACAAGGCGCCTGTTTCAGTTCAAGTGTTCTGGAAGAATTATTCACAGTCCTATACTATTCCTGGCTGGGGGACTTATAAGTGGAGTTACAATGGCTTCGGCGCAGCTGCGATATATGACTTCAGTTCTGTGGCCAAGCTGGATAAAAAGATCAAGCCATATGCAGGTCTGGGTGTGATTGCCTTAAATTCAAGCTTGAGCGGACCTGCTGGCGGATTTGGGGTGCCCGGCGCCGATTCTGGCGGATTATATATTACGTTTGGGGCCAGATATTCCCTTACCCCACAAGTTGCTGCGGATCTGAACTACAACAATTTTGGCGGCCTGACTATCGGGGCTAACTTCAGTTTCTGATCGGGCACTTATCGGTTTTTGATACTCTCGTCGCAATACCAAATAAGCCGGACTTGTTCCGGCTTTTTTGTGTCCATTCATATAGTGATTAAAATGGTCAGTCATATAAGGTGAAGCTGGCCGATAAGCCGGGTTCTGTCGTGGACAGTCATTCCTCTAGGCGTTTCGTTACCTGACGCTCAAGCAATCTACCCGCTGACGACGCGAGCAACGTCATGGTCAGCCTATTTGATCTTGCTCCGGATGGAGTTTACCGTGCCGCACGTGTTACCACGCACGCGGTGGGCTCTTACCCCGCCGTTTCACCCTTACCAATTTGCTTGCGCAAGCTGGCGGTTTATTTTCTGTGGCACTGTTCATCACCTCGCGGTGTCCGGTCGTTAACCGGCATCCTGCTCTATGGAGCCCGGACTTTCCTCTCCGCACTTGCGTGCGCAGCGACTGTCTGGCCAGCTTCACGGGCAGTTTAACACGGTGGCTACAGTTACACAGGCCAGGGGAACGGCTGGCGGTTATGCCGTTGCGCCTGGGACAGTTGTTTGAAACTTTCCTTGCTGGCAAATAGGATAAACTTGCGCGACTGTATGCAAAGCAAAGCGACCGAGAAAAGCATGAACCCAGATATGCCATTAGGTGATGTTCCCCAAACCCCCTCTAACTCCCCCTTGCACCCGCAAGGGGTACGCCGGTGGTTTCTCCGCTGCTACGCAGCGACCCTTCCGCAGTCAGGGGGAGAACTGAACCTGCTCCTCCCCTGACAAGGGGAGGCTGGGAGGGGTTTGTGGTTAATGGACAATCTGACATGAAAGAACCACGCATCACTGGAACCAGCGCACGGCTACGCACCTGGCTCGTGATCGGTTACGCGCTGTTCATCGTATATGCCAGCCTGTCCCCGTTCTCGGGATGGCGTGCGCAGGGTATCGATTTCTTCGAGATGCTGGCCGTTCCTTTGCGCCTCACCTATACCGGATTCGATGCGGCCATCAATTTCCTGTCCTACCTTCCATTCGGTTTGCTGGTTGGCCTGGCACTTCGCGCGCGGGTTGGAGCGGCGGCCAGTGTCATTATCGGTCTGTTCATTGGGGCGGTTTTCATCTTTGCCGGTGTCACCAAGATTGTCGATTTTCAGCCGCTCCGATTCCTCGACCCGATGGACTTCGCGCGCGACATCGACAATTACAAAATTCTGCCGTGGTGGATGAGTGTGCGGCTCGCGCTCTATTTGCCGTGGCTGGAAATAATCTGCGGGCTCGCCCTGGTGGTTCGCCGTTTGTATTCGGGCGCGCTGGTGCTCCTCCTCGCGCTCCTGGTTGTCTTCATCGGCGCGAGCTTCGCGGCCAAGGCGCGCGGAATTGATATTACCTGCGGATGTTTTGGTCACGTGAGCGATCAGTTGTCGTTCACCTGGCATATGGTGCTCGATTTCGCGATCCTGGCTGCGATGATCGCGTTGTGGCTGGCGCGGTCGGCCGACCGATTGAGGGCCCCTACAAATCCGTAAACGGATCGCGCTTTGCGATGCTGCCGCTTGTACCCTGCTGCTGGATCAATTTCGCAATGAGGCCGGTCCAGCCGGTTTGGTGACTCGCGCCCAGCCCGGCGCCGGTGTCGCCATGGAAGTATTCGTGAAACAAATAGAGATCGCGATCGTGCTCGGCGTCGAGCGAGTCACCGGATGCACGGGTGAAGGGTCGCGCGCCCTTGGCATCCCGCAGCCAGAGCTGGATCAGGCGATTCGATAACTCGTTCGCGATCCCATTCAGGGTCAGGTAGTGACCCGATCCGGTCGGGCATTCCACTTTGAAATCGTCGCCGTAGTAATGGTGGAACTTTTGCAGCGATTCGATCAGGAGAT
>JBDTPM010000419.1:0-5608 GCA_039932695.1 Gallionella sp.
AGAAGGTCATGCCGGGTATGAGGCTGTAGATAACTTCCATAATGGCTACTCCTTGAACAGATTACGAATCCGTGCCGCATTACCGATCACCAGCAATGAACTGATCGGCATGGTTATGGCGGCAATAAGAGGGGTCACGTGAGCCGTCATCGCCAGAGGTACCATGATGGCGTTATACACAAACGACAGCCCGATGTTCTGCTTGATGGTACGCAAAGTGCGTCGCGACAGCAATGTCGCCAAGCGTACCTTGTCGAGCTCATTTTGCATCAGCACGATATCGGCGCTTTCTACTGATACATCCGTACCCGAACCCAAAGCGATGCCCACATCGGCACGTATCAGCGCAGGCGCATCGTTAACCCCGTCGCCCACCATCGCGACACATTCCCCGCGCTGCTGCAACTGTTGAATGACTCTATCCTTGTCCTGGGGAAGCACTTCGGCGATGACTTCCATGCCACCCAATTGGCGTGCAATCGCCTCGGCCACCGGCTTGCGATCTCCGCTCAACAAGGTCATGCCGATGCCGGCTTCGCGCAGGGTGTTGATCAGGCCCTGTGCATCAGCACGCAACGTGTCTGCCACAACAAGTACTGCGACATGCTGTCCGCCCACAGCCAGATGCACGCAAGTCTTGGCCAGCGCCTCCAATTCAGCACGTGTTTTCAGCAAACTTTCCTGCAAGGTGACTTTGTGCTGGGACAACCATTCCGCCGTCCCCAGCAACACATGCTTGCCATCAGTTTCTGCCTCCACGCCCGCGCCCGCTAAAGCGTGGAAACCGTGTACTGTGATGCTTCGATAAGGCAACTGGCGTTCTTCAACCAAACTGACGACGGCCTGTGCCACACTGTGCTCCGAATAACGCTCCACTGCCGCAGCTAACGCCAGCAGAGCCGCTTCATCCTGACCAGATGCCACGATCAAATGATCCACGCGCATCTTGCCTTCAGTCAAGGTGCCGGTCTTATCAAACACAAAATGTGTGACCTTGGACAGGGTTTCCAGCACCTCGCCATTCTTCACCAGAATGCCATGCTTGGCACCCAGACCCGAAGCCACGGCGATCGACATCGGTGTGGCCATTCCCAGCGCGCAGGGGCAAGTAATGATCAACACCGAAGTGGCCGCCATCAGAGCCAACTCGAAATTCTCCGACCAAACAAGGAAGGTGATACCGGCGCAAGCTAAAGTAGCAAACACGAACCATGGCACGATGCGGTCTGACAAGCGTTGAATAGGCGCCTTTGAGGACTGTGCTTCCTCTACCAGACGAATGATCTTGGACAGAGTTGAGTCCTGAGTTGGAGTCTGCACCTTCACAACCAGGGCTCCGCCGGCATTCAGTGTGCCCGCTGCTACACGATCTCCAATTTGTTTCCTTACGTGCGCCGACTCGCCGCTCAACATCGACTCATCCACCGAACTGCGCCCCTCGCACACCAATCCGTCCATCGGGATCTTGCTGCCGGGTTTGACCAGCACGAGCTCGCCTACCTGAACCGCCCGCACCGACACCATCTTCTCTATCCCGTCACGCAACACGGTCGCGACACGCGGCTGCAGGTCCATCAGGCGGTTGGTTGCTGCCACTGCCTGATGACGGAACATCCCTTCCAGATAGCGGCCGATCAATATTATGAAAGTCAGATTGGTGACCGTATCGAAATATACGGCGCCGCCTCCCCTTATCGTCACATACAGCGAGTACGCATAGGTGACCGACAGTCCGATCGCAATCGGCAAGTCCATGGTCAGGTGCGCATTGCGCAAACCGCCCCATGCCCCCTTGTAGAACGGAAAACCGGAATAGATCAACGTGGGTGTCGCGAGCGCAAACGCCATCCAATGAAAGAAATTCACGAACGGCCCCCTGTCGGCACCGCTGTAAAGCGCGATCGCGATCAGGTTCAGATTCATCATGGTGAAGCCGGCGAAGAACAAGCGGAACAGCATGGCGCGATTAGCCTTCTTCATCGAGCCTTCGGCCACTTCCGGATCGTACGGAACGCCGGCATAGCCGATCTTGGACAACTGTTGAATCAGGAAAGAGAGTTTGACGCGCTGATTGTCCCAACGCAGATGCAGGCGTTTGCCGGCCAGATTCACGGTCGCAGCCAGCACGCCCGGTATGCGCATCATGCTGCGCTCAATCAGCCACACACATGCTGCACAATGTATGCCCTCGACCAGCAGATGCGCGTCGCTGAGTTCACCCCTGCGACTGACAAAGTCCTGTTGCACTTCCTCCAGATCGTACATCTCGATGTCATTCGGGGGAGTGGGTGGCGGAGCGAGCAACGCACCCTGCGGGGTACGCTGATAGTAACCTTGCAGACCAGCATCGTAAATCGCCTCGCATACCGACTTGCAGGCGAAACAGCAAAAATCGCGCTGCCTGCCTTCAAACTGACCGTGGTAATCAGCATCTGCCGCAATCGGCAAGCCACAATGAAAACACCCCGCATTAACGAGGTGGCCGGCATCAGTCCGCTGCATTTAGATTTCCGCGGGGGCTATTTTGGAACAGCAACAAAGACCTTCTGTTCCATATCAAATTGACGGTCATCAAGTTGCGCCCTGATGAGAAGATCCCAGTTACCTGCCCGTGAAAACTTCAAGCTGCCCTCGTAATTTCCTGGGGCAGCCTCATACAGAACGCTCTTGAAATCGAACGCGGGATTGCCCGGCCATTGCGCGTTGATCTCCACTTGCCCGCCTTGAACCGGCTTTCCATCGCGATCATTCAACGTCAATTTCAATACCGCAGGGCTGGCCAGTAAAATAAAACGCACCGCACTGGGTACAGCCTGGCTGTCATTTTGCAGTTGCTGCGGCGAATGTATTCTGGCCTGCCAACCCAGAGTGGATCGCTCCGCCTGCTGCTGGACCCACTTGGCATCATATTGATTATGTGCCTTGACGCTATAGTTATCATCCAGCAAGCGTGTGGGAAAGTGCAGAACGTTCCACAGCATGCGAGCGTTAATCAACACACCGGACAGAATGACCGCGATCAAACCCAGCACCCAAGGATTTCGCCAGCCCTGTTTATTCTTCTGCGAAAACATGATTACCTTTCAACATTTAAATCAAAAATCAACGCTCGGGAGCACTGAACTTGGTGGTGTATTCCGCCGCCATCGACGTGTCTTCCGTGTTCACCACATAGAACTCAATCTCGGTAGTTTCTTTTTTGATTTTTTCTGCAGCTGCCTTGACGAAAACGGTAAAAGTTGTAGCTCTGCCGTGCGTGACCAATTTCGGCGTTTCAGCTCCGATCAGTGTCTGCCCCTCCACGCCACCTTCAGCTCTGACCGACACATTGATGTCCTTGCCGGTCTTGTTAAGCACCTTGAAAGTGAATTTATTTTGAATCGAACCATCGCTCATGCGCACAAATAACGGCTGCCGTTCTGGTGCCACTCTCAAGGTCAGTGCTCCCAGGTGTGTCAAACCATATATGATCCCGCCCAGTGACAGCAGAATGATGCCAATATATACCCATGTACGCGGATGCTGATACAGCTTCTTGACCGGGCGCCCTTCCAGTTCGTCCAGCGATGCATAACGTATCAATCCGCGAGGACGTCCGACCTTGTCCATCACGGAATCACAGGCGTCTATGCACAGGCCGCAGGTGATGCAACCGAGTTGTTGCCCATCACGAATATCCACTCCGGTAGGACACACTTGCACGCACTGAAAGCAATCGATGCAATCACCTTTGGCGGTGTCGGCTTGCCCACCGCCATGACGCTGCAGTCTGCCGCGAGGCTCGCCGCGCTTCTCATCATAGGCGGGAAGTATGGTCTGGGAGTCGGCCATCACTGCCTGAATTCGCGCATAGGGACACAACCACATGCAGACTTGTTCGCGCATGAATCCGGCAAGGATGTAGGTTCCCGAGATAAATGCGATCAGAACAGCACTTTCCAGCAGTGACAGGTTGAAATTCATCAGGTCGCGCCAATACTGAAAAGCATCCACGAACCAGACGGTGAAACTGATCCCGGTCAATATGGCAATCGCCATCCAGATGACATGCTTGATGACTTTTTTGCGGATTTTCTCGCCATTCCAAGGGGCCGCATCCAATCTATGACGCGCATTGGGATTTCCTTCAACTTTCTCTTCAACCCAGGTAAACAGATCGACCCAGGATGTCTGGAAACAGAAATATCCGCAGAACACCCGTGATGCGACAGAGGTTACCGCAAACAAAGTCATCGCCAGCAACAGCAGCAGCAGCGAAACCATCCAGATATCCTGGGGAAGTATGGTGAGATCGAAGATATGAAACTGACGATTGTTGACGTCTAACAATATCGCCTGCTTGCCTTCCCAGCGCAAATAGGGTCCGAAGAAGAAGATCAGCCAAAACGACTCGGTAATATATTTAAGCGTGCGGAAATGGCCCGGCATGCGTTTTGCATGCACAGTCCTTTCGCCAACGTTGACTGCCCACTCTGCGTGCTCATGGTACAGGCTCGTTAATCCAACAACTTCCGCAATAGGTTTTTTTCCCGGATCGTTCATCCCCTGCTCCTGTGACTTTGTTTACCAGACATTCCCAGATGTTATATGTAAAGAAGACTCTGCTTGAATTCCGCATTCGAAACCCAAGCAGAGATTTCCTCCCCCATCCCGTCAAATGAAAAAGGAGGAGGACCAGCCTCCTCCTTCCTTCAATGCGACGGTGTTACTTATCGCCTTTTTTCTTCGTTATGGCATTGCGGTACAGGAACACTAAAGCAAAAATGAACGCGGCAAAAGCACCCGCCGTTGCGATCATCAAAGCCCAATAAACAAAGTCATGTGTATGTGTCATTTCGATATTCCTTTCATGAAACCTGCACGGTTATGCACCGTGCAGCAAATGGACATTTACTTAGCCGCATGGTACTGCTTTATTCAGCTTTTCCGCCGCCAAGCTTGTACACATAAACAGCCAGCTTCTTTTTCTCGACTTCGGACAATTTGCCCGCTGCCGTGAAATTAGGCATGATTGCGATGCGAGCATTTGGATCGCCGGAGTTCACACCATAAGTAATGGTCTGCTTGATACCCTCCAAAGACCCGTCAAAACGCCAGATCTTGTCGGTCAGATTGGCAGAGCCCATCGGCTTCATCCCTTTGGCATCAGGACCATGGCAAGCGGTACAATCGCTTGCCATGAAAACCTTTTTGCCAGCGGCAACTGCAGCGTCGGCGTCGGCCTTGTCCTTGCCCTCTTCATTCATCGCCTTGACATAGTGCGCGACATCGTCGATCTGCTGAGCAGACAACGTGTCCTTATGTGCCACCATCATGCCTTGGCGACCACCCATGATCGTTTCATGGATCGTGCCGATGGTACCGCCATATAGCCAGTCATCGTCGTTCAAGATCGGTGCCATCAGGCCCTGTTCGCGCATCGCAAACTTGCCTTTCTGAACCGTACCCACGCCGTTTTGACCGTGACAGGCAGCACAGTTGTCGCTGAACAACACCCTGCCGGAACGAGACACATACTCGGACAAGTCCGCGTCAGCAAGAATCGCGGCCGGGGTCATGCCCTTCAGTTTGTTTTCCCACTTGCCACGGACGTCATCCAGGACCTTCT